>JAYUFH010000001.1:0-20861 GCA_043738765.1 Pseudomonadota bacterium
GTTTGCCCCAAGGGGCCTGGCGCCAGTACTTCCGCCATCTCGGCGCCTGTTCCCGACAGCGCTCTACCTCGCCCATCCCTGGGCTCGCCTGGCGGTCGCCCACCCTACAACGACTGAGGATGGGGTGGTTGCATCGGCCCCTTGGGGTGGTGAGCTTGCTACGGCATTTCGTCAGAATGCGAGCAAGCTCCCGTGCGCCTAAAGACGCGGATAGCTGCGACGAACACCGGCTGGAGAATGATCAAGTCCCCGCCATTACCGCCTTTTTCTGCACCAACTTTCCCTGCTGATAATCCTGCATGGCGCGCTCGATGTCCGCCCGTGTCGTCATGACGAAGGGGCCGTATTGCACGATGGGTTCGTGCAATGGCCGACCCGCCACCAGGATGAAGCGCGCGCCCTGATCCCCCGCGGTGACGCTGACCGAATCACCGGGACCCAACAGGGCCAGGCCGTGCTGCGGCAACGGCGCGTCGCCCAGGCGCGCATCGCCTTCAAAGACATACACAAAGGCATTCAACGCCGCATTGACGGGCTGCGTAAAGACCTGCTTCGCCGCCAGGTTCACATCCAGATACTGAACCTGGGTATGCGGGTCGCTGATCGGCCCGGTGTGTCCAGCGTATTCACCGCTCAGCACCCGCACCCGCAACCCGTTGCCCTGCACTTCGGGTATGGCCTGCGGTGTAAATTCCTGATAGCCCGGGTCGCTCATTTTTTCCTGCGCAGGAAGATTGATCCACAGCTGAAACCCGCGCATCAACCCATCGCGCTGTTGCGGCATCTCGGAATGGATCACACCGCTGGCCGCCTTCATCCATTGCACGCCGCCGGCGTTCAGATCGCTGCGGTTGCCCATGCTGTCCTGGTGCAACATGTGGCCATCGAGCATGTAAGTGAAGGTAATGAAACCGCGGTGCGGGTGATCCGGAAATCCGGCGATGTAATCGTTCGGATCATCGCTGCTGAAGTGATCCAACATCAAAAATGGATCGAAGTGCCGCCGTGCCGGTGTGCCGATGGTGCGGTGCACGGTCACACCCGCGCCCTCCGTCACGGCCGTGGCCTGGACAACCTGACTGACCTTGCGTGCTTGCATGTTGACCTCCAATGCGGAATACAGATGCATTAACTGTCCCTGGCCACGACGCGGTTCGCCGGCGAATCTTAAAACCGGTTGAACCGCGTCGCCGCCGGGGTGCAACAACCTCGGCCAGGGTGCAGTCACCTTGGATTAGGCGTGAACGATACCCGCCTTCCTGTCCCCGAGACCACCGATGGCATAAGCACCCGGCCCGAGCAGGGCCTGCACCAACATCGCCACCGCCAGCAACGCCGGATACTCCCATCCGCCATGGGCGTTGTTGAACACCCAGCCATTACCCCAATGCACAGACAGGGCGCCGAGCATCACCGGTAGCAGCGCCAAGGCAACCCAGCGTGTCGCGATCCCGCCCAACATCAACACGCCACCCACCAGCTCCATGGCCACCACCGGGTAGGCCAGCCAGCCGGGGAAACCCACGGAGGCGAAGAACTGCACCGTACCGGGCAGGGTAAAGACCAGCACTTTAAGCAAACCGTGGGCAATCAGCAGGGTGCCCAGGGACAGCCGTAAGAACAACGCCGCATAAGCGACTTGGTGTTTTTCATTCATTTCGGCACTCCGTATATAGCATATGGTTAGTCACGCAGCAGGGATGCACGAGCCACCTCTCATCAAGTGCCCTCATCGTTTCTGCCTATTTAGTACTCGTCATCTCCAAGCCGGGAGTGGTGGTATTGCGGTTCCGACGGAGCACTGGCTAGTTCCCCCGCATGAACTGGATCTCACCGAACCCCTGGCTTGGAGAAGAGTATGATAGTTGCGTTTTTAAGAATAAAGACACAGTATTTCAAAATACTGTTGCTTATATAGGAACAAATGGACCGATTCGCCGACCTACAAACCTTTGTCCACATCGTGACGGCCGGCAGTATCAGCGGCGCCGCGTCGCACATGGACGTGGCGAAATCGGCGGTGAGCCGGCGCCTGGCGGAACTCGAAGAACGTTTGGGGGTGCAACTGTTACGGCGTACGACACGACGTCTCAGCCTGACGGAGAGCGGACGGGGATTTTATGAACGCTGCCTACGGATACTCGCCGACCTGGAGGAGGCCGAACAGGGTGTGTTGCAGGCCCACGCCGCCCTCCGCGGAACGTTGCGGGTGGCCCTGCCCTTATCCTTCGGCCTGCTACACCTGGCACCGGCCATCCAGGACTTCATGGTCTTGCACCCGAGCGTCGAGTTCGAGCTGGACTTCAACGACCGGCACGTGGACCTGATGCAGGAGGGTTTCGATGTGGCCATCCGCATCGCCCAGCTGCAGGACTCCAGCCTCATCGCGCGGCGCATCGCCCCCATCCGCCAAGTGGTGTGCGCAAGCCCGGCGTATTTTGCCGCCCATGGCCGGCCGCAGCAGCCGGCGGACCTAGCGCAGCATGTCTGCCTGGCCTACAGCAACCTGGCGAACCCGGGCACCTGGGCCTACCAGCAGGCCGACGGCCGCCGTGGCACGGTGAAGATACCCATCCGGCTTAAATCGAATAACGGCGATTTTCTCATCAACGCCGCCCTCGCCGGGCATGGCATCGTCATGCAGCCCACCTTTTACGTCCATCAGGCCATCGCCAGCGGCACGTTGATTTCCGTGCTCACGGAGATTCAATGGCCCGAGATCAACGCCTACGCGCTCTATCCATCGACCCGGCATCTATCGACCCGTGTACGCGCCTTTGTGGATTTTGTCGCAGCACGTTTTGCCGGCACACCCTATTGGGATCGGGACGTGAACACGCCGGCAGATCGTGTGTGAGAAAAATTGAGGCAGACGCGTTAATGTGCTTGCAGCGTCTCCACTGACGCGGGACGGGAATCACGTATGTAGGTAAAATCACCGATCCATTTCCCGGCACGATAATCGATGCGCAACCGGTCCGGCACGAAACGCCTGCGTTCAGCGACCAGCGGGTAGTCGCTGGCCACGGCGCCGTTGTCGATCGCATCGAAACTGCACGCCTTGGCGTAGCGCGCGGGCCGGAACCACACATTGAGCTGCGGCGTGACCGCGACCGCCCCATCGACCGCCTCCTCGCGAAACCAGACGCGCTTGGCGATCATGCAGCCGAAGATCAGTTGCACCTCGGCGAACAACGGCGTCGTGCGCCGGCTCAAGGCGCGTTCCGCTGGCGTGCTCAATTCCACCTGTACGGGCTTGCCGTGAAGATAGATCGTGGTATTCACTGGATCTCCTTTTGCCTGAGTGAGTGGAAACAAGACGGGGAAGCGCTGCCTGTCCTTAATATAGGCCGAAACCGTACCCAGAAACCAGCTATTCCAACACCTGGCCTTGCAAGCGGCGGCCCGCCTTATGCCTATTATGGAACGGGCCGGACACCCCACGTCGACATGCCGCTGGCTGCCCCCCTGGTCACTCCTGGAAATATGGAAATAAAAATGTGATGAATTTCACTGAATCACTACGGCGATCGCGGCATTCTATCTTCCATGGACAAAACCGTTGCGCACTCTCAACAACCTCGGCAAGACAGCGCTGCCAACACCGGATATCCGATCTGATACAGGAGATACCCTCATGACCGACTCCCATCCAGTCACTATCTACACCACCCACCCTGGTTTCGGCAACATCGTACGCCACCAGGGCGACCTGCAGGATTATGGATGCCAGCCACGCCAGGGCAGGCCAACCACTGCCTATGTGCGTTTTGTGCCACGAGGCAAGGTGAGTCAACGTGAAATTCTGCAAACCACCGACCCCTATATCCTGATTACGGAAGGGTATAATGGCGTCCTGACGCCGGATATGTTCGCGGTCAGCGCAACATTAACCGGGCTCACCACACAGCTTGGACCGGTATGTACCGATCCGTATTATCGCGATCACTTCAACCAGCTGATCCAACCCTTGATCGACAGTGGCCGCGCCCATGTCATCGCGGATTTCCGCACACCCGGTCCGCATTGGCCACAGACACTACTGCCACAGGTCCCGCCGGCGCACGCCCATGCGGGTGGACTGGGATGACTCAACGCCCGAGGAAGATCCGGGTTTTGCCAGCGAGGCGCTGCCTGGGGAGCGGGGATATATTGTAGAGTGCCGCGGCAAGCCGTCGCACTCGATCACGCGGTACTTATTGTGGTAGATCAGTCATCCAGGCCGCGGTGTCCAGTGGCCTCCTCGTCCACCGCGTCATCCTCCTCCCACACCGACCCGCCCCGGCCAGGCACCTTGCGTGTTGCACCGGCGCGGTACGTCGGGCAGGACTTCGGTCCGTAGCAGAAGGTCTCGTCGCGATGCTGCTTCTCCTTGGGGTTCCAGTGGTCGACGCTGATCTCCACTGGCATGCGGCAACCCCAGAGGCAACTTAAGCATGACGCTTCGTAGGTCGCAACATCGAGCCGGCGATGACCGCGGGCACGGTAAACCTCAAGGGCAGGCGGTACACCCACCCAGGGCGGCGGTGCAGGCACGGCCTGCACCGCGCGATAGACCAGCTTGAGCGCGCTGACCTTATAAAATTCTACCGGCTCTGACTGACTATCCGCCACGGGCACCGCCGCGCCCGCCACCTCGTCGCCGACATGAAACGCATGCTTGGCCTGCGCCGCCTTGCCGATGCCGACGGTAAATTCCCGCTCCGTACCGTCCACGCGGCCGAGCAATCGCAGGGCATACCCCTGGTAGGCGTGATTGCGCTGGTCATACGAACGCATCAACCGAATGCGCGGCTGCAACGCAATGATCTTGCCGGTCCAGGGAACTTTACCAGCGGTTGCATCGGGCTCTGCGGGTGACATGGATCTCCTTTACACGATCACCGCCAGCGGCGGGTGTCGGTTTAGGCGAGGTATGCCCAGGTTAAACAGCGTTGTCCCTTTTTAACTTCACGCGTACTGTCACAAGGATTCCGGCCGGATCATGCGCCGCCGGCGGGAGTGGGCACGCAGGCTGGCGGGCAGCTGCATGAGACTGCCCATATAATAGATAAACTTGAACAGCACCATACCCAGGCGCGCGCGCGGATTATCGTGCACGTCCCCGGCCAAAATGGCGATGACGGCGGTCTCCACCCCGAGTACATTGCGCGGATGCATTACCAGCTGGCGCAACATCGGCGTAGTCATGCGGAAGATGAGCCAGGTGAAGCCTTTAATTCCCTTGTGCACGGACTTTTCAAATTGCCGCAAGCCGCGGGCCATCCGCGCCGGATCGCGCAGGCCGGCATCCACGGCCTCGGCGCCGAGGAAGGCGCTTTTCATGGCGAGCAGCACGCCGGAGGAAAATATCGGATCGATGAAGGCGTAGGCATCCCCCAGCATCAGGTAGCGGTCCCCGCTCATTCTTTCCGACACATAGCTGTAATTGCCCGTGGCGGTGACCGGCCGCGTGAGGCGCGCGCCCTGCATGCGCTGCGCAAGCGGTGGGCAAGACCCTATCGTGTCCTGCATAAAGGTATCCAGGTCGGACTTGCGCGTCTTGAGAAAATACGGCCAGCACACCATGCCCACGCTGGTGATGCCTTGGGTCAGGGGGATAAGCCAGAACCAACCATGATCGAACCAGAACAGGGTGATATTGCCCTCGTCCGTTCCGCGCAGGCGCTCCACCCCTTCGTAGTGACCATAGATAGCCGCACTCGCGTGTTTCGGGTGCGGCTGTTTGCACTTGAAGCGGCTGGCAAGAAAAGTATCGCGCCCCGAGGCATCGATCAGGAATCGGGTGCGCCAGTGGCTTTCCCCATCTTTGCCTTTGGTGGTAACGCGCACAAATTCCGCATCGCTGAAATCCGCACCCGTGACGCTGGTCTCCTCGTACACCTGGGCGCCCTTGGCGCGACTGTTGTCGAGCAGGATCTGATCCAGCTCGGCGCGGTGCACTTCGTAAGAATATGGGTAACGCTGATTCACCGCGCGGGAGAAATAAAACGACTGCTTTTTATCGTGGTACATGGAGTCGAACTGCGCCGCGTTCTTCACCATGCCGACGCGCGCAATCTGGTCGAGCACGCCGAGCGCTTCGAACAGGCTGTTATTCGCCGGCAGCAACGATTCGCCGATATGAAAACGGGGAAATTTGTCTTTCTCCATCAGCGCCACCTGATGGCCCTTCTGCGCCAGCAGGGTGGCCGCGGTGGAGCCGCCGGGCCCGCCGCCGATGATCAGCACATCGCAGGTGCGCACGCTGGATGCCTTATCTTTCATGCATGGCTCCCTTGGTATGTTCCTGTTGCGCCCGCGGCAGCCATAGCCGTAATGCCGGGGCCGTGACCAGTGTACTGACAACCGCCATGATCACCAACATGGTGAACACACTGGGTGGAATCACGCCGAGGTCGTAGCCGACGTTGATGACGATCAGTTCCATGAGGGCGCGGGTGTTCATCATCACGCCGATGATGCGCGATTCCGTCGGCGGGCGTCCGGCCCAGCGCGCGCCGAGATAGCAGCCGCCGAACTTTCCCACGGTGGCCACGGCCAGTATGATCAGGCACCATAGCCATAAGTGCCCGCTGTTGAGCGCACCGATGTTGGTGCGCAGGCCGGTGTAGGTAAAAAAGATGGGCAGAAAAAACACCGAAACGAAATCGGCGATCTTGGCTTTCCAGGCAGTCACAAAGGTGTGCTCATCGTGCAGCAATACCCCCAGCATGAAGCCGCCGAAAATGGCGAAGATGCCGATTTTGTAGGTGACCATCGCCGACATAAAAATCAACGCCAGCAGAATGGCCAGCAGGGTCTGCGGCAGATCGTCGGCGTGGGAGGCAAAGCGCGCCAACAGCCAACGCAGCGCCGGGCGCAGACCCCACCAGCACAGGACCATATAAGCCAGCAGCCAACCCAGGTTGCGCAACATATCTGAAAAGGAAAACGCCGACAGGGTAAGGGCCGTGATGACGGCCAGGGTGACCCAACCGACGACATCATTAATGGCCGCCGCGGTAATGGTGATGACCCCCATGGGCGTGCGCGTCAACCCGAACTCCATCATGATGCGTCCCAGGACAGGCACCGCGGTGATCGACAGCGCCGTGGCCAAAAATAGAGTGTAGCCGAGGACATTGACCTTCGGGGCCAAGGCAGCATGGGAGGTCCAGCCCACGGCCAGACCCAGGAGAAACGGCACGATGAGCCCAAGCGTCGCGACCAACACAACGGCCTTGGCGTTTTCCCGCTCCCGCAGATGGGAGAAGTCAAAATCCAGGCCGATCTGGAACATGAGCAGGATCAGTCCGATCTGGCTCATGATGGTGACCGGCGTGCTGGAAACGGAGTGAAACACGAAATGAAAAGTGTCCGGGGCCAGGGCCCCAAACAGGCTAGGCCCCAGCAGCAGGCCCACGACGATCTCCCCCACCACCCGCGCCTGCCCCAGCCGCCGCGCCAACGAACCACCGAGGCGCGCCGCCAACAGGATGATCACCAATTGCAGCAGGGTAAAAAATAATAAATTCTCCACGGCGTGCACGGAAGGAATTGTTGCTGCTGACATTTAGGCCGGAACCGTATGCATTCAGGGCGGGAAGACTGGCGTAAATTTGGGGCCTCGTCAAGGCTTAAAGTGCGGCGGCCGGTTGCCACTAAAATGGGCAATCCGCAGTCCGCCCCGCCGCCATGCGTGGCCGCAGCGCCAGCCCTGGCGCCCGGTCCCTGTCACTATTTTGGAGTGCGGCGGAATGCGCCCGCTTTGCCAATCGGTGGAACACCGTCGCACTCCCGGCAAGCTCAATCACTCATAGTGCCGCCTGTGCCCGCAGTACGCCTTGATGCAGCGACTGATGCCATCGGCATCGATGCCATGCCGCTTCAGGCTTTCTTCCAGATATGTCGTGGAAATTGCCTATAATATGTTTGATTACGCCTATATTCAGTTGGTGAATCCCTGAGGGTTTGCATGAAGGATATAAAAGATATTGTGCTGGCAGGCTTGGGCCTGCTACTCGCAGCAGGAATTCTGCTTCTGAGCGATCTCGGCCACCACACGGCACAGCCGCCGGGTATTAGTCTCTACCACCTGTACCTCAACGGGCTCTATATCCTGTTCGCCGTCTATGCCCTGCTCCTGCCGGTGATACTTACCCGGCGCAACAAGAAACAAAATCAGGAAAACGCCAGGCTGCGCAGGTTGTCCAGCATCGTCGAGCACGCCACTGATATCGTTTACATCACCGATCGGCACGGCGTCATCGAATACGTCAACCCGGGTTTCGTGCAAGTCACCGGCTACTCGCGCAACGAGGCCATCGGCCAGACGCCACGGCTGGTGAAATCAGAAAAACACAGCGAGGAGTTTTACCAGGGCCTGTGGGACAGCGTCCTCGCGGGCAAGGAGTTTCGCGAGTTGTTCATCAATCGACGCAAGGACGGTTCGCTGTTTTACGAAGAAAAGACCATTGCCCCGATCAAAAACGAGGCGGGCGTCGTGACCCATTTTGTCTCGACCGGCAAGGACGTCAGCGAGCGTGTGCTCGGCCAGGAAAAGATCCACCACCTGGCACATCACGACAACCTCACCGGCCTGCCAAACCGCACCCAGTTCCGCATCCGTCTAAACGAGGCGCTGGCGCGTACACGGCGTAATGAGAAACTGCTCGCGCTTTTGTTTCTGGATCTCGATCACTTCAAGCGCATCAACGACTCACTCGGGCACGACATTGGCGATACGCTCCTGCAGCAGGCCGCCGAACGTCTGACTGCCTGCATACGCGAAACCGACAGCGTCAGCCGCCTCGGCGGCGATGAATTTACCGTGGTTCTGGAGAGCATCAATCATGTGAACAACGTGACCGCCATCGCGCAGAAACTGGTTTATGCCCTCAGCCAGCCGTTCATGATCGGCGACCACACGCTACACGTGTCCGTTTCGATCGGCATCACGCTGTACCCGCTGGATGACAGCGAAGCCGACCTGCTGATCAAGAATGCCGACATGGCCATGTACCACGCCAAAGAACTGGGGCGTAATGGTTTCCAGTTCTTCTCCGCCGACCTGTCGAAACGCGCCTCTGAGCACATGAAGCTGGAGGGTGAGTTGCACCGTGCCCTGGAACGCGAGGAATTCGTGCTCCATTACCAGCCTATCATCGAGACAAGCAGCGGCCTGGTCAAAAGCGCCGAGGTGCTGCTGCGCTGGCAACACCCGGAGCGCGGTCTGGTAGCGCCCGCGGAGTTCATCCCGGTGCTGGAGGAAAGCGGCATGATCATGCCGGTGACCGAGTGGGTATTGCAAAAGTCCATTAAGCAAATCCAGGACTGCACCCCGGCCGGTGTCAAGGCGCCGGCACTGGCCATCAACGTCACCGCCGGGTGCTTTCGCGGAAACGGCATCACCAAGTGCACCGGCAATATACTCGCCAGCTATGGCGACCAGATGGGGGAGATAATACTCGAGGTTACCGAGAGTGTGCTGATGCATGACAGCCAGCATGTACTCGACCTGATGCATGACCTCAAGGCCATCGGTATCAAGATTGCGCTCGATGATTTCGGTACCGGGCAGTCTTCGCTCAGCCACATACGCAAGTTCCCCATCGACATCGTAAAAATCGATCGCGATTTCGTGCGCGAACTACCGGACAACAAGGCCGACGAGGCGCTGGTCTCGGCCATCATCGCCATGTCCCACGGCCTCGGCAAAAAGGTGGTGGCGGAAGGCGTGGAAACCGAGGCGCAACTGGCCTTCCTGCGCGGACTGGCTTGCGACAGCATCCAGGGCTTCCTCTACAGCAGGCCGGTGCCGATCGAAGTGATGCGCCAGCTCATCGGCCAGCGGCTGCGGCCCGGGAACCCGGCGAGTTCGCCCGATCTGGCAACCCAGCGACTGACTGGCTGATCCTCGCCCGCGTGGTCGGCACGCTGGCCAAACCGGAATCAGAGAACTCACATACGTAACTATGGGCGGTAATTGTCCGCCGGCCCGATTAAGCACTAGCGTAACCGGGCAACCGCCTGCATGCGCGCCATCAGATCCCGGTCGTGTTCATCGCGGTACGGCTTGAGATCCAGGTCTTCGGGAACGCGGGTCAGCCGTTCATCTCCAATCTGTTTCACATAGCCCTGCATGAATTTGTCATAGGCGCGCCATGAAATCTTGTCGGCCCGTACCGCCGCTTCTTCCGCACGGGTGGCGATCTGGTGGGCATGCAGGTAATGAAGATTCAACTGGTCGATCAAGGTTTTCTCCACGGTCTCGTGCATGATGAGATAGCGATCGACCCCGACAGTACGGGATCGGTACGTGAAGCTCTCGGGAAGGTGCCGGTCGATATAGATGGTCTTGCCATCGAGGCTGTAACCGGCGAGATAGGGAATATCGAAGCTGCGATCCAGCGCCACCCGGCGCAGAATAGCATCCAGGGCCCGATCGAGCATCAGACCTGAAACCAGCCAGTCGGGTTGGTGCAACTTGACGTGTGGCGATATAGGGTGACAACTAAGCATCGGCATGCGGCGAATCTCCCATCGAGACTAACCTGTGCCACCGATCTTGGCGGAGTACTGGGATCTCGTCCCAGCAATTTACCAGAAGATGAGCGAGGGAACCAAACCGGGACAGAGAAGAGTGGCGCTTACTTAAGCGTGGTTGCCATGGCGAGGCCGTCTTTTTCGCGGCTACGTCCATCCCCTTCTCTCCGGCCACCCGGTGCGCGCCTCCCCCAGGGAGTGCCTCGGCATTGTCGTTTCCCACAATAATGGAATGGACGCCATTTCACAGGGTGGGCATCGCCCACCATGCGGGGCATTGCCAGGCGACCGCTGGTGGGCGATGCCCACCTTACACCATCGCCTTAAGTCAGTGCCATTCCCCTTTATATTTCACCCCACTAAACCACGCCACTCCCCGTACGTAGAGGTAGAGGCGTGTTCACACTCATAGTTCATTGCACCGCTGGCGTGTGCGCAACGATGGTGCAGTTTGATGCGCCGGTGATGGTTGCCGGCAGGCTTGTTGGATTGCTGATATCAAAATCAAACACGCCGTTGAAACAGATGGAACCGACTTTGTTGGCCAGCTTGCCGACGCCTGCGATTTCGCGCAGACCTGAGCAACCTGCCATGCGTATGGTAATGATCGGGCTGGCCGGGTTAGGTGTCACTGGGCCATACAGAAAAAATGCGCGCCCTTGCAGCGGTACACTTGGGTCAGACGTGAACGTGGAACCATCGGGGTAAGTAAGCCTGCAACCCTGGCAGCTAAAATTAACCACGGGCGCGGGATTGGCGGGATTGAATGCATCGAAGGTAATGGCGGCATTGGTGAGCATCACCTTATAGTCATTCTCGTCAACATCGTTGATGGCGCGCGCGCGGATGATCCCATTTTCTTTTACGCTGGGCGCACGACCCACGGCGCTGATGACATAGGTGGATTTACCCGTGTTCGGGTCAAAACTCTGAAATTGCCCGGTTGCCTGAAAGTTGTAGAGCATTTCCACCGGGTCTGTCGTTGCGGCATTGACACTCGATACTGCTAAGGCACTGGCAGCACAAATCGCGATGCCACTTATCTTTCCGATCCAATTCTTATTATTCATAAAATCTCCTTGAGGGTAAATTGAGGATAGACCACGGTTTCTATATCCAATGGCTTATCGCGCCAAAAGAATATCAGAAACCGTGGTCTACACCCTATTATTCCACGAACCCATCCGCACGCCACACAACCTCTTTAGGAACGGCAGACAGCGTGGACGCCGGGGAACGAGAGATTGCCACGGCCGCATTTCGGTCCGGTGGCAGTTTCAGGAGGTTGCAGCTTACGCTCGCAACGACCTGAAAAAACGGGTCGCATCAAGGTTAAGGTGCGGATGTCATTCGTGGTCTCGCGAAACTACTCCAAGCTGTCGTTCCCCGCAATGACGGAAGACGGCATTTCGTGTGACGGGCATTGCCCACCACACGAAGCATCGCTTGGCTACCGCTGGTGGGCGATACCATCCTGCACAATCGCCTTAAATAAGTGCCATTCTGCTCTAATCGCGGTTTTTCTCCTCATTTTCCAGCCTCGCTATGACAGTATGGCGACAGCGAGACTGGATACCTTCTCGACAGCGACTCATGGCGCCGGCGCGCCGCGTACATCAAAGTCCGCATGGTCGAGCACGGTCCCATCGCCATCGATGAGGGTCACGCGGTGCCGACCGGGTGTCGGCGTCCAGCCGGCATCGAGAGTCGCCAATGCGCCATTGTCCACACGCACACGAAATTGCTCACCCTCCGGGGAGATTTCGAAAAAAACCCGTTGATGACCCTGCGGAATATCCGGATCAACCGCGAGGATGGCGCCGCGACCAGGGTAGGCGATGCGCGCAATCCGAGGTTCGGAGCGTTCCGGCAAGCGTACCTCGGTGGTCTCGGTACCGCGCAGAAAATATTCCCGTCTTGCCGCTTCCACCGCCGGGATAAACCGCACCTCCGTAGTCAACACACCGGGTGTCGGCCGCGGCGATCGCCCCGGACGTCCCTGGTGCAGATAACGCATGACCTCCAACCAAACCGGTGCGGCACCGGTGATGCCGGATACATCCTGCATTGGGCTGCCATCGAAATTGCCGACCCAGACGCCGACTGTGAAGCGATCGGTGTAACCGACGCACCAGTTGTCGCGCATGTCCTTACTCGTACCGGTCTTGACGGCGCTCCAGAACGGCGTGGCCAGGACGCTCTCGAGACCGAAAGTCAGGCCGCGCGCGGAACGGTCGGCAAGCACATCGGAAACGATGAAACTGGCATCGCGATCCAGAATCCGGCGACCTCGCCCCGTTTTATCCGGCACCAAGCTCATCGAGGAATAGTCGCCGCCGTTGGCAAGGGTGCGGTAGCCATTGACCAGTTGCCACAGGGTCACCTCTGCCGATCCGAGAGCGAGGGAGTAGCCATAGAAATCGCCGCTCTCCGTCAGCTGCGAGAACCCGAGTTTGCGTAGTTGCGCAACGAACGATTCAGCACCGACCAGAATCAGAGTACGCACCGCTGGCACATTCAACGAACTCCCCAGGGCGGTGCGCAGGCTGACCGGGCCCTTGAAGTCCCGGTCGTAGTCCTGCGGAACGTACAGACCGGTGGGGGTCGTGAGGTTGACCGGCGTGTCGTTGATCACCGAGGCCGCGGTCAATAAACGTTGCGCCAGGGCCATATCGTACAGAAAGGGTTTGAGCGTGGAGCCGGCCTGGCGTGGCGCGAGCACACCGTCCACATATCCTTGCCCGCCGTTGCCCACATAGGCCAACACCTCACCGCTGCGATTGTCGACCACCAGTAAGGCGCCATCCCGCACCCGCTGGGAACCCAGCGCTTCCAATTGATGGGTCAATACACCTTGCGCATACCGTTGCAGTCCCGCGTCGAGCGTCGACACCGCTCGCAGCATGTCGTGTCGCAACAGGGCGCGCGCGACATGCGGCGCGTCGCTTGCGGCCGGGCGTACCCGAAATGGGCCGACCAGGCATACGCGCGCCAGCGCCTGTAACGCCGTACAGGTCGCCTTCCAATCCAGACTTTCACCCAGGACACAGGCGCGACTGGCCACCCGATCGGGTGAGGCACTCGGCGCGCGTAACAGCGCCGCCAGCACCAGAGCTTCCGCCTCGCCGAGGCCGCTCGGCTGCTTGTCGAACATCCCGCGCGCGGCGGCGGCAACGCCCTGCAACTCCCCACGGAAATACACCAGATTGAAATAGGCCTCAAGGATTTGCTGCTTGCTCCAGCTCGCCTCGAGTTCACGCGCTTCCCCGATCTGTCGCCACTTCTGCGCGAGACTCCGCCGCCCGCCGTCCGGTTTGAGCTCGGGATCGAGCCAGCCAACCAGCTGCATCGTCAGGGTACTAGCGCCCCTTGGGTTGTCACGCCAGAACGCACGCACCGAGGCCGCGCCTAGTGCGGTCCAATCGACACCGTTGTGATCAAAAAATCGCCGGTCTTCGGCCCGGATCACCGCACGCACCAACGCCGGCGAAATGTCCCCGAGGGCCACCCACTCGAGCCGACGCACCTGCGCATTAACCCGCAGCTCCTGCAGCAGCTCGCCGTGCCGGTCGAAAAGCTGCGCGTCGGAACGCGCTTGCGCGAGCCGGACACTGGCGTAATCCGGCAGCGTCGCTGCGTGACTCGCCGGAATGGCGAGTAACAACAGCAGCAATAATACGCGAGGCACGCAGGTCATGGCCTGACGTCCAGGGTCCGATTTGGAATCTCGCCGAACATCTCCGGCGAGTAGAGCGCTTCGACACGGGTCTCCGGCATCTCAAAACGCCCGGCGTTGTTCAACCGCAGCGTATATTCCACGGTCCAGCGTCCTTTCGGCACGAACTCATAATAGGCACGGAAGGAATCGAACGTGCGCTCCTCAAAGGCCGGCCACACCCATCCCTGGCGTTTCTCGCCGCGCGCCAGGATCTGCGAATCACGACCCAGACCGGTGCCGAGGATGGCGGCACCCGACGGGATCGGATCGTGCACCACGACCCAGGTCATGTCCGACTGCGCATCGATATCGAGCCGCACGCGGTACACGTCGCCGCGGGTCCAGGAGCCGGCATTCTTGCGCTCGATGGCTGTCAGCGTGCGCTCTATCTTGTAACCCGTGGAAAAGGCCTCCTTGAGCGGAATCGCCGCGCGGCTCTGCAGCGTTAACCACGGCTTGCCGGAGCCACTATGAACCACTCGCAGCGTGTCGGCAGCCGCCGGCCAGGTATAATCCAACGACCCGCCCGACGGCTGCTTGCCCCAGTCGATGGCCTGGTCGGCGCCATGCAGTGTCGTCGTGGTGCGGCCACCCACGGGTTCCGCCTCGAACTTGCCGGAGAATTTCTCCATCGCCAATACGCCCCAGGCATTGGCCACCGTGGTATTCCAGTGGCCTTTGTGCTGGCGACCCATGCTGCCGCGCACCAGTCGCGGCAGGTCCTCGCGCCATCCATCGTCGTCGAGCAGCGAGATCAATACCCGGTTGGCATTGCTGTCGCCCGAGCACATGAGCCACCAGAGTGCATCGCTGCGTTCCGTGGAGAAGCCCATGGTGGTGCCCTGGAAATTGAGCCGCGCACGGATGATCTGCCGCGCCTCGCGGTCACGCTTGTCGTGGTCTTCGATCACCGGTGAGCGCTTGAGGATGTCCAGCCAGTCGAGCACGCCCGAGGTGGGCCACAGATTGGGATCGATGGAAATCGACCCGAGCATGGCGGGTTTCACGCCGTCATCGAAGCGCGCGATGGCATTCAGCGCCGACAGCTTGCGCAAGGTGAGATCGGCGGTGGGCAGGGCCGAGTAGCGCACCACCCGGCCCTGCACGAATCCCTTCAAACCATTGAGCATGCGCTCGCGTGCGCCCGCAGGAATCTCCCAACCGGCCTCATCGGCGATGATCAGCAGGTAAGCGGTCAGCGTGTCGCTGCCTTCGCGCATGATCGGAAAGTATTTCGCCAGTCCATCACTGTCGAGATAGGCAGGTAACGCGTTCATGACTGCGCGCCAGCGGTCCGCCGCGCGCAGCGCGACGGCCTGCGATACGCGCTGCTCCAGACAGGAGTAGGGATAGTCCTGCATATATTCTTTAACGCCGGACAGTTCATCCGCCAGCTTGGCGCGCAGGTGCAGCTGGATGCCGCCACGACCCGGAATCGCATCCGCCGGGATGGCCACAGGCAGTTCGAACGGCTTGTCGACCTGCAAGAGTGTCGCCTGGAAAGTACGCACCCGTACGGCTGGGATGACTGCCTGGCTGATCTTGAGTCGGTCGCTGACGATACCGTTCGTGGCACCGAATACCCATTCAAGCTTGCGCGCATTGACCGGCACCGTGGCCTCCCAGGACACCGGCTGCGCCTGTCCGGGCGCAAGCTTCAGCCTCACCGGCGACAGCGTGACCGAGGCGATGCGTGCGCCGCCTTCGGTAACGGTCGCACGCCAGCCGGCGGTGACGGTCACATCAAGCGGCTGAGTCGAGGCGTTGCGTACCGTCACGCCCGCCTGGAAGCGATCTTGTTCACGCACCTGCATCGGTAGGCCGGACAACAGCATCAAATCCTGCGTAGTACGGATGCTCGCCTGCCCGGTGCCGAAAAGGCCGGCGCCGGCATTCGCCACCGCCACCAGACGGAAGCTGGTGAGCGAATCATTAATCGGCACCCGGATGGACGCCTCGCCGTTGGCGTCGAGCTTCGCCCGGCCCTGCCAGAACAACAGTGTGTCGAACAGTTCGCGTGACGTCTGGCGCCCACCGCCACCGCCCGTCGGTAACGCCTTACGCCCATAATGGCGACGGCCAACGACCTGCATCTGTGCCGTCGAGGTGATCACCTCGATGCCACGCTGGCTCATCATGGTGTCGAGCAACTTCCAGGAGTCGTTAGGCATCAGCTCCAGCAAACCCTCGTCGACGGCCGCGAACAGGATCTCGCCGCCGCGCAGCGCGCCACCGTCGCGCCGGCGGACCTTGACCTTCACCGCGGCCTGATCGCGCACCTTGTAGACATCGTGATCGGAACGCACATCGACCTTGAGCTCGTGCGCCGCCCAGCCCACCTTGATTTCAGCGATACCGAGTTTGAACGCGGGCTTGCCCAGATCGATGAGCGCCGTCGGCTGCACGCCAGCGGCGCGCCCGCGCAACGCCAGCACCGAGACGAACACGTTCGGGGCATAGCTCCCCTTGAGCGGCACCCGGATCACCGGCGCCTTGCCGGACAAGGTCGTCACAAACGACTCGAGCACGCCTTCGCGTTCCACCGTCACCAGAACGGTGGCCTCGCGGAACGGCATACGCACCTGGAAGACGGCGGTTTCATTCGGCTCGTAGCGTTTCTTCTCCGGCAGGACGTCCATGCGATCATCGTTGCTGACGTCGAACCACCAATCGTCCGTGCCCGCCACCCAGACGTCCTGATGCGCGAACACCTTATTACCGCTCTCGTCCTGCGCCTCGGCGCTCACGATGACATTGCCCGACACCGGTGAACTGAACTCGCACACCAACAGGCCCTTGGCATCGGTGCGCCCGCTGCAGGCGTCCTTCACGCGCTTTACCTCGGTATAGTTTTCGTAGGCGTAGAAGCCACCGATCAACCGCTTGCGATGCGAGTAGTTCATGCGCTGCAGCAGATCGAGCTTGATCGATACATTGGCGCGCGGCTGTCCGTCCAGGCCCAGCGCCACCGCATGGAAGCGGATCTTATCCTTGCTCGCCGCCCAGGCATCCGGCTTGAGGCCGATCACTACCTTCGCCGGCCATAACGCAATGCGCGTCGAGCTCGTCAGCAGCTCGCCATTGGGATCGC
The DNA here is from genome assembly GCA_043738765.1 of Pseudomonadota bacterium. GTDB lineage: Bacteria > Pseudomonadota > Gammaproteobacteria > Acidiferrobacterales > UBA6901 > JANNJF01. The sequence goes on from JAYUFH010000001.1 coordinate 17,337, forward strand.
TGTATTCCAACTCGACCTGGACATCCTGGGGGATGTCGGCGAGCGGCAACTTGGCGAGGGTCACCCGCGTAGCACCGGCGCCATCGAGGGTAATTGCCTGGGTGGACAACAGCCGGACGCCGCCCGGACCAACCTGACCGCTGGATCCGTTGTCATCCCCGCCTTCATCACCGTCGCTGCTGTCCCCGAGTTCGTAGTCTCCGGAATACCAGCTCGGCGTCGACTGTCGCTCGCGGCCTTCTTTAACGCTGCCATTAGTGAACACAAATCCTTCGTAGTCCGGAAAGGCAACCGCCTTCGGCTGCACCATCCCGCGCACCTTCACCTCGGCGCCTCCAGCGCCGCCGCCGGACAGGTAATTGAGCTGAACATCAACCTGCGCCTGGCGTGCATTCACGAGCGGTGTGGAAAGCGGTTTGAGTACCGCCTTCATGCTCGGCACGCGGAAGGCTTCAACGCGAAAACTGCCGCTGGTCATCGGCGATAGCGGTCCGTCTGTGGACCGCACGCGCACGGAAGGCTGGGTGCTCGGGGTGAGTTGCACCTGGTAGGTGCCCAATTTGGCGTCCTGTGGGATGGTCCATACCGATTCGGCTATCCCGTGCTCGTCCCAAGTAAGTGGCTGTTCGTATTTCTGGTCGCTGCCCGCATGCTGTATCACGAGACGCTCGGGGAGCCGGCCCTTGTCGATCAAGGTAAAACCATCGCCGGTATGTTGACGGTAGAAATGCTTCATGTGCACGCTATCACCGGCACGCAACAGGGTGCGGTCGAACACCGTGGTGGCGATGTACGGACCGGCATAACCACCCGTGGGCAGGTGGAAGCGCCAGGGATCGATACCCTCGTTCCAATCGGAGAACACGAAACTGTAATCCCCGTTGGCACGGGCAGTAACAAAATACTTGTGGTCCCAACTGGTAAAACAATTGGGCAACCCCTGCACATCCGGCAACGCCTGTTGAATACGCGCGAGCCCCTGGGCATCGGTCTTGCCGCTCCAATGCACGTTACCGGCGCAGTCACGCACCTCGACCTCGGCGCCATCCACCGGCCGGCCTTTATCCAGGGAGGTGACCCAGACCAACGACGTCTCGCGTCCGAGTTTCAAATGCACCGACAAGTTGGTGACCAGCGCCGCCGTCTGCACATAATAAGGACTCGCGTCGACATGCAAGGCCGCACCCAGGCGCGGGCTCGCGAGCTCCACCACATAGAATCCCGGATTCTTGAGAGGGATACCCATTACCTCAAACGACCGCGCGCCGTTAGGCCTGGGTAAGGTAAATTTCTTCGCCCCGTCCGAGGCTGAGCCGGCGAACAGCGACGTTGCGCCCTCCTGACCACTGGTGCTTTGGAGACGCCGGAACCATTCGATGATGTCGGCCTCGCCTTTTGTGTCGACCCGCAGCACTTTGCCGGACAAGGCGCTATCCGATTGATCGCCGCCCACCAGGGAATTCCAGGATCGCTTAAGCCGTTCCGTAAGACCCGCTTGCTCCGGTCCATAGACCTGCTTCAACCGCAGGTCGAGCTGCGCCTCGACATTACGCACCGTCACCGGCAGTGTCGCGTCGGCGTTCAATTCGATAATGCCAAACCGGGCAGGAAACTTCGCCAGCGGCGGATATTCGTCGGTGCGCACCGTCAGGGGAAAGAGTTCCGGATTGACCACCGTGCGGCCGGCGTCGTCTTTAAATCCCGGTGGCAAGGTAAAGGTGAAACTCGCCTGTTCCGGGAACGGACCCACGAACGTCAGGCCGTTGACCACCGGATCTTTCTGGTTCTCGTCCTTGACCGGGCGATAGCGCTTCCCATCCGTACCCTTGAGGACAATCTTGTCGGCAATCCCGCGCGCTACCGGCGCGTTGAACTCAAGGGACAGTGGTAATACCGGAATGCAGCTGGCATCGGCGTTGACGCGATCGCAATGAAACCGCGCCTCAAAACTCGGACGCACGCGATAGGCGATCGTCTGGTCGGTGGTGGTCGCGATGCCGGTGGTCGTGCGGATGCCTTTCCCCCAGACCAGCCGCATCTGCACCCCGTTCGGCAGATGCCGCTGACAGGCGAGCAACACGATGGGTGAACCTTCCGGCTGGGTCACCATCTTCTCGATCTCTGAACCTTTCAATACGGCGCGGGTATCGAGCGCGCCCATGATCGCCGCGTCGCGCTTGCGTATGACCAGCACCCGAATCAACCGGTCGAAGAGATCCCGGCGATACTCGAAAAGCTGGCGGCGCTCCTCGGCGCCGAGCAGGCGAACGCCGACCTTCTCCTGCACCCCGTCGATATCGCACCAGGCGTGCTGCAGCACCGAATCGGTATCGGCGGGCGCATCGAGGCCAAGCACGAAGACCTGCTCCTCGTCGAGGAAGCTGCCTTCGAACGGAAGGCTGCGACGGATCGCCGGGCCACCGGTAGTGAAGCTGAACTCGCGCAAACCGCTGAGCACCTCGCCGTTTATGGCCTTGAGATCGTCTTTTAAGCGGAAGGTGCATGAAATCCCCGCCGGCAGGTCACGGTCGAAGTCGAACACCCAGTTGCGCGCATCGGCCCAGCGCGCCGTGCCCTTTTCCGGGCAGGTAATCTCGAAGGGGTCCGCCAGGCGCGGGTCGCCGAACGGCACCATGGGAACGCTGAAACGCGCCGACACCTGACGCACGTCCTTGACCGCCCCCTGCGGAGAAAACACTTCCACCTGGGGTTCGGCCGCCTTGAGTGGCCCGGACAACAACACGGTGAGTCCAACGATTACGGCAAACCAATCGTGGCGTCGGGCCATGGGTTCAGCTCCCTGAGTTTATATAGTTTTTGTACGCCTGCGGTACGGTCCGCGTGACGCTATGTGCAGGCTACGGTGACCGACGGAGGGTTGTCAATCTGGATTGCCGATGGGGCGGGTTCTGGCGGAGAGTTACTGAGGAGAACAGCAAATAGTGCACAGCAGCATCAACGGGGTCCCTTCTCCCAGCGCCCCCTTCGGGGAGGCATAACCCACAGGTCGAGGGAGAAAAGCAGTACGCACTATGTAGGTCAGGTCGAAGCGACTCTCCATGGAAAGCCCCGGTGTGCGCGCGTCGGCAAGCCGCGTGCGGCCGGATTTCACCAAACCATCAAACTCCGACTGGCTGACCTGTTCTTTCTTTAACTTACCGATCTTTGCCAGGTTTTTTAGGTTTGGGGAGTTCATCGTCTGATCCGATCAGATAAATCCTTGGCTGCTCCATTACCCGTCGGAGAAATCCCCCTGCTTCCCCTAACTTTCGACGCCAGTCGTCGCGTCCATGCACAGACGGATTGATGGTGCGCCCGATGGCGCCCTCCGCTTTGGTCAACGCCTGCAGGCATCGGGAAACGACAACGCATCACTCACAATCATCACGTCGATATCGCTACTGGCCGTGTCCGTTCCCTTGGCCACCGAGCCATAAATAAAAGCTGCATTAATGCGCTTCGCCACCGGCACCAACACCGCGCGCAGGTAATCCGCCACGCCAAAGGTCTTCAGGGCAATGCTGC
>JAYUFH010000002.1:0-1057 GCA_043738765.1 Pseudomonadota bacterium
TTTCATGTCGACGGCGATCAACCGGCCATCGGCCGTGCCGACATAGATATTACCGTAGCCTGCCGCGACGCCTCGGTTATAGGGGTTGTAAATCGTCCCATCAACGCGCTCTTGATCCAGCTTCGGCTTATTGGTCCATAGGAACTTGCCGGTGGCACCGTCGACTGCCCAGATTTGGCTACCGGCGGTGGTGTAGTAGATCACGCCATCGATGGCCAGTGGGGTAGATTGGACGCCGCGTTTGCTAGCAACCGGCGTGTGCATCCCGACGATTTTCAGGTTTTTTACGTTGCTCGCATTGATTTGGTCGAGCGAGCTATAACGCCAGGCCTTATATGACTGGTGATACATAACCCAATCGTTTGGGTTTTGGTCGGCCTGCAGCAAGGCGCCCGCGTCGAGATCGGCGGCGTTAGCCCGAGTGGCAACACCACCCGTGCAAACTGCGGCGATGGCGCAGCTCACGAGCAAATTGCGTTTGATCGAATTAAACATATTTCTCCTTTGTATTAGAATGTGGCACTTCTCGCCAACGACTTTATGACCCGCGTCATACCCTTTGGAATCGAAGCAGGCCGCCCTTTTCTCTGCGCTCCCAACGCGTCGGCGATCAATGGTACACCTGAATCCGTGACCCCACCCTCCGACGCGACGATTTTCCGATGCCCGCCAGCGTAAATATGTCGGTTCCGGGGTTTGACGCCCGACGCACGGCTCTGCCGAGCGCCCGTCCGCCTGCCGTTTGACCGGTGGATATTGCCTCGACACCACGCCGCAACGTGCGTCAGACGCTGTTTTTCGGAATCCGTGAGTTGGTTTGCCCTGAGTCTCAGGTTTCAACCACTTCTGGCTGCAAACAACTCGCCGTGCAGCCGGCTGAATGCATTGGCCCCCCGATCATTGGCGCCCAGTCCCAGAATCAGCTTGCGCCCGTGCTCAATGATTCGCCCAGCCTTGTAGATCAACTCCTGCATCACCGTCTTCAGCCGCCTGCGCTTGGCGGGGTGACGCACCGGCGCATCCGGCCCCAGCAATCCGCTCTGGCCCATCAGGCGCA
>JAYUFH010000003.1:0-1056 GCA_043738765.1 Pseudomonadota bacterium
CCACCCCCACCACCGTAGTAGGCCGCACCACCCCCCACTCCACCGCCACCACCCCCACTACACGCAATCCCCGAGTAGTAGTTCCAATAACCATTGGCCGAGCCGCTGGTGGTGGTGCCGTTGGCACAGGCGTAGTTGTAGGGTATGAAGATGCTGTTGTTGTAGCTGAAGCAGCCCCCGCCGCTGGCCGTGGGTTCGAACGATTGCAACTGCACCAGCCGATAGGGAATGGTGAGGCGCGCCTTAGCATCGAGACTGGTCGGAATATCGGTTAAGAATTCGTAGCGGATGTACTGATCCGATTTGGGTAGTTGCGCTTTGACGTTGTCCGCACGGACTAAGCCGTAGTTGGTGAGGGTGAATTCGCCGTAGTACACGTCCCCCGCTTTCAAGGTCGGGATGTTCACACTGGTGGGCTGCAATACCACCACCGCCGCCGGGACGTTGGTCTCGAAGGTGGCGGTCAGGTTGATTTCGTATTTGTCCTGAATGGTGATTTCTTTCACGCTCCATTCCACGGTGACTAAGTTGTAGTCGAGGAAGATGTCCTGCGCCGCGGTGACACCGGCCTTGATGCTGAAGCGCCCGCCGACTTCTTGGTGGTTGGGCGCGCTGGCGCGGAATTTGTAGCTGCCGGCCGGCAGGTTGGTGAAGAAGGCTTCGCCTAAGCTGTCGCTGTTGAGCGTTTGGCTCACGCTGGCGACTTGTTCGTTTTGCACCACGATCTTGGCATTGGCGAGGCCGGCGATGCGCTTGTTGTTTTTGTCCAGCGTGCCGGTGTAGATGTCGGCGGCTTTGAATAAGGCGTTGCCGATGCCGGACTGGGTGACCGAGACGTAAATATTGACATCGCCCGCCGGGATGTTGTCGCCGGTTATGTGCAGCTTGAAGGTGTAGATGCCCTCGGGAACGCTGCTGGTGGGGCTGATGGCGATGTCCAAGGTGCGCGTGTCGCCGACGTTGATGCTGCCAAGGCTACCCGGGGTGGCCAGGGTGATCCAGCCGGGTGCCGGACTGCTGTCGGCATTGAGCAGCGTGGCTTTGACGTTGGCGGCG
>JAYUFH010000004.1:0-1056 GCA_043738765.1 Pseudomonadota bacterium
GAGGTCCCAGCCCAGAAACTGCACCAGGCCGTAGACCATGACGGAACCGATCACCGCCGGCAGCACGATCACCTCGCGCGACAGCCAGGAGGTGCGCCACATGGCGGCGGAGCGCCAGGCGCGCTCCGGGTGACCGAGGTGGAAGAACGACGCCACCAATCCGGCGATCAGCAGCAACACCGCGACGACGCTGCCGATGGCGTAGAACCATCGATCCTGCGCCGGCAACAACCCGACCACGGAATAGACCTGCGCGGTGAACAGTGCGAGAAACAGGCCCTGGCCGGCGCCGATGAGGGTGGTGAGAAAGATTACGGAAAAGGCGGGATGCATGTTAACTCCAATTGCAAATCGTTTAAGTAGTGGGCAGCAAGATAGCCGCGATGCCTACAAATCATACTGATTGGTGGATACGCTGCGCTTTATCCACCCTACATTCTGTCATTGCGAGGCCGCGCCTTTCGCGGCCGCGGCAATCTCCGTATCCTTGGCAATCACGCGTGAGTGCCTCCCCCACGGGGATTGCCGCGTCGCTTCGCTCCTCGCAATGACAGATAACAGCGGCCTACGGCAGACACGGTACTCAGGTCATCAAAGAAAAGCGTTTTCGACCATAGCCCTCTTACCAACTCGTCACGTCATCCAGCGACGGCTCATTGATATTCGGCTTCGGCAACTTGCCTTCCTTCTTCAGCGGATTATCCGCACGCACCAGTTCGTCCTCGTGTATCTTCAGGTGCGTCTTGCGCCGCGGCAGATAATGGTTGGCCGGCTGCGTGCCCCATTCCGGCATGAGGGCATAACCGCCGCTCTCGCGGATGGCGATGGACACCTCGGAGTTGGCATCATGCACGTCACCGAACAGGCGCGCACTCGTGGGACAGGCAAGCACACAGGCGGGCTTGCGCTCCGACTCGGGCAGGGCCTGGTCGTAGATACGATCCACGCACAGGGTGCACTTCTTCATCACCTTCTGTTTCTCGTCAATCTCGCGCGCGCCATAGGGACAGGCCCAGGAGCAGTACTTGCAGCCGATGCACTTGTCGTAATCCACCA
>JAYUFH010000005.1:0-1055 GCA_043738765.1 Pseudomonadota bacterium
TCAGCAGCTGTGGCTGCAGACCGCGTCCCCCGCCCTGCTGCTACTCACCGGCCACTTGCTGCTGACGACCAAACGCTTCTTCACCACCGAACAGCAGAAGGTACAAGGGGACTCCGACGCCGCCCAGACCAACCGCCTGCTGGGTTTGAGTTTTCAAGGCCAGGGTCAGCTCGACATGGCCTTGGACAAATTCCTGTCGTTACCGGTGGACAATTCGGTGCTCGATCTCATCTACAATCTTGCCCTGGACTTCGAACGCAAGCGCCAGTTCAACAAGGCCGCGGCGGCCTACGATTACATCCGCCAACACAGCGCAAAATTCCGCGACGTCGCCCAGCGCCGTAAACAGGCGCAGAAGGCCTCAGACAGCCTGCACCATGGCGGGCCAACGGGTCCCGGTGGCACACTCATTCTCGACAATGCGCGTGAGAAACCCACCCTCGGCCGTTACCAGGTGGAAAAGGAGTTGGGTAAGGGTGCCATGGGTGCCGTGTACCTCGGACGCGATCCAAAAATAAACCGCGTGGTCGCCATCAAGACCCTGGCGCTGGGCGCGGAGTTCGCCGAGAGTGAACTCGTGGGTGTAAAAACGCGCTTTTTCCGCGAAGCGGAAACCGCCGGCCGCCTCAACCATCCCAACATCGTCACCATCTACGATGCCGGCGAAGAACATGACCTGGCGTATATCGCCATGGAGTATCTGGCAGGCAAAGACCTGACTCAATACACACAGCCAGATACCTTGCTGCCACTGGAGCAGATCGCCGCTATCGTTTGCGGTATTGCCGAGGCGCTTGATTATGCACACCGCAACGATGTCGTGCATCGCGATATCAAGCCAGCCAACATCATGTACGACGCGGAGAAGGCCAGCGTCAAGGTGACGGATTTTGGTATCGCACGTATTACGGCGGATAAAAGCACCAAGACAGGCGTTATACTGGGTAGTCCTTCGTACATGTCGCCGGAACAACTAATGGGCCGCCGCGTGGACGGCCGTTCTGATCTATTCTCATTAGGTGTGCTGTTATATGAGCTACTTAGCGGCAGCCAAC
>JAYUFH010000006.1:0-2992 GCA_043738765.1 Pseudomonadota bacterium
CTCGCCTCCGGTGCCGGCGTGATGCTGAGTGACGAACCCATCGAAGAGGCATTGCACGCACTGCTGCTGCCGCAAACCACGCTGCTCACGCCCAACAGCCTGGAGGCGCGGCGGCTGGCGCCGGATGCGGATAGCCTCGACGCCTGTGGCCAGGCACTGCTGGCGGCGGGCTGTCAGTTTGTGCTCATCACCGGGACCCACGAAAACACCCCGACGGTGGTCAATCGTCTCTATGCCGACCGACGCCTGCTGGAAAGCTTCACCTGGGAACGGTTGCCGCATCAGTATCACGGCTCCGGCTGCACCCTGGCCGCCGCCTGCGCCGCCACCTTCGCCCACGGCTTCGATCCGCTGGAGGCCATCACCGAGGCCCAGGACTACGCCTGGCATGCACTCAAACACGCCTATCGCTTAGGCATGGGGCAACTGCTGCCGGACCGGCTGTATTGGGCAAGGGAAGACACCGACGGCGCGGAAGAGGATGACTGAGCAGGTTGCGACGACGCGGCCCGTGTTGATCCACGGACTCTATGCCATCGCCGACAGCGCCTATCTCACTCCGCCAACCTTGGTGACGCAGGTGCGCGCGGCCATCGAAGGCGGTGCGCGCGTGGTGCAGTATCGGGATAAGCATTCCCCCTCGGCGACACGCCTGGCCAACGCGTTGGCCCTGGTCGCGTTGTGTCGCGCGCACGCCGTGCCCCTGATCGTCAACGACGACGCGCAACTCGCCCTGGAGAGTGGTGCGGCGGGCGTGCACCTGGGGCGCGACGATACTGACATGCAGGCGGCGCGCCGGTTGCTGGGCGACGCGGCCATCATCGGTGTGTCTTGTTACAACGATGGCGCGCGGGCGCAGCGCGCCGAGAACGAGGGTGCCGACTACGTGGCCTTCGGCCGCTTCTTCCCCTCGCGCACCAAGCCGCAGGCCGTGACCGCCGGCCTCGACCTGTTGCACTTGGCGCGCCATGCATTGCATGTGCCGGTGGTTGCCATCGGCGGTATCACACCGGAAAACGGCGCGAGCCTGGTGGCCGCCGGCGCCCACGCCCTGGCGGTGATCGAGGGCCTGTGGGGGCAGGGCGATGTACGCGCGGCCGCGGCGCGGTATGCACAGTTATTCCACTAAGAAAATCCTTGATCTCTCTCCCGCTGATCAAGGACCTCAACACCAGTACAAGTCGAAAAGCCTTCAATAAATGTTTAGTCCCTTCCCCCTCCCAGGGGGAAGGCCAGGATCGGGGTGTAACACTCAATGACCACCAGAAGAATCAACAAGCTCGCCACCACCCGAGCAAGATCCCTACGCACCGGCATGACCGACGCAGAACGTTTACTGTGGCAAGGACTACGCGGCAAGCAAGTTGACGGCCACCGCTTCCGCCGCCAACACCCCATCGGAAAATACATAGTCGATTTCGCCTGCATCGAACAAAAAATGGCCATTGAACTCGACGGCGGCCAACATCAAGATCAACGTGTGTATGACCAACAGCGAAGCGTTTTTTTGCAGTCGCAAGGCTGGCACGTCCTGCGCTTTTGGAACAACGATATTTTGAATAATCTTGACGGGGTGTTGGCGAGTATTGCGGAACGTTTAAGTGGCGCACCCCCATCCTAGCCTTCCCCCTGAAAGGGGGAAGGCGTAGGATGGGGGCACGGAATAGTCTTGTGAATGGTAAAGTGTTTTTTGTGGGCACAGGGCTGGCACGTCCTGTGCTTTTGGAATAACGAGGTTTTGAATAATCTTCACGGGACATTTGCCAGCATTGCGCAACATCTGGTCCCAGCCCCCCGGTTTTAGTCCCTTCCCCCTTTTAGGGGGAAGGCTAGGATGGGGGTACAACACTCCACAACCCCCACAACAACATCCATCCCCACCAAACGTCCCTTCCCCTTTTCAGGGGGAAGGCTAGGATGAGGGTACACAGCTAAATGTTGCACCGCAACATCGTGGCCACCCCCAATCTCATGCATAATATCCACCCATCAGCACACCGCTACGACCAATACGACACACACCAGGTACACGACATCATGCCGACACGCTCCTCCGCCCTGTTCCAACAAGCCCGACGCCACATCCCCGGCGGCGTGAATTCACCGGTACGCGCCTTCAAAGGCGTGGGCGGCGACCCGCTGTTTTTTGCCCGCGGCCAGGGCGCGCATGTGTGGGACGAGGACGGCCAAAAATATATCGACTACGTCGGCTCCTGGGGGCCGATGATCCTCGGCCACGCCCATCCCGCGGTGATCGCAGCGGTGAAGAAGGCGGCAGACAACGGCCTCGGATTCGGCGCGCCCACGCGCATCGAGATCGCCATGGCGGAGCGGGTGTGTCAGTTGATGCCCTCCATCGAAAAGATCCGCATGGTCAGCTCCGGCACCGAGGCCACCATGAGCGCCATCCGTCTCGCGCGGGGCTTTACCGGGCGCGACAAGATTGTGAAATTCGAAGGCTGCTACCACGGTCACTCCGACTCGCTCCTGGTGAAGGCCGGCTCCGGCGCCCTCACCCTCGGCGTGCCCACCTCCCCCGGCGTGCCCGCGGCTCTCGCGGAACTCACCCTGACCCTGGAGTTTAATAATATCGACCAGGTGCGCGAGGTGTTTGCCAAGCTGGGGAAAGACATCGCCTGCATCATCGTCGAGCCGGTGGCGGGCAACATGAACTGCGTGCCGCCGGTGGCGGGCTTTCTCGAAGGGCTGCGCGAGGTCTGCACCCAACACGGCGCCGTGCTCATCTTCGACGAAGTCATGACCGGTTTCCGCGTGGCCCTGGGCGGCGCCCAAGCGCACTACGGTATCCAACCCGACCTCACCACTTTAGGTAAAGTCATCGGCGGCGGACTGCCGGTGGCGGCCTTCGGCGGACGCGCCGAGATCATGGATCACATCGCGCCGGATGGACCCGTGTATCAAGCGGGTACCTTGTCGGGCAATCCCCTGGCCATGGCCGCCGGATTGGCCATGCTCGATGCGGTGGCCCAAC
>JAYUFH010000007.1:0-7885 GCA_043738765.1 Pseudomonadota bacterium
AGTAAACGGAATCGGCTGTGGGCTGGTCCAATTATCGTCCCGATGTTAGTTTAACTTAGCAAAACCGTAAACCAGTGGCCAGTCTGTCCGGCGTATCGCCACGCACTGGCGGATGAAGGGTAGCGAATGGAGTGTTGGGCCTATGTTGCTGACAAAGGACGGGATGCTTGATTAGAATGTATTTATAAGTCAGGCTGCCGCCCACATCGCCCGAACCACAGCCTGTTAATGTTAAACACTACCAAAGGGAATACGTCCAGCGTGACGCCAGCCGCCGCCGTCGACGATCGAGCCAACCTGGTGGAAATCCGCGACGTGCAGTTCGCCCGCGGCGCGCGCACTATTTTGAATGGCATGTCCCTCAACATACCGCGCGGCCAGGTCACCGTGATCATGGGTGGCAGCGGCTGTGGCAAGACCACCCTGCTCAACCTCATCGGCGGCCGGCTGCGACCGAACCGGGGAGAGGTGCTGGTGGATGGCCTTTCCGTTCCCGATCTCAATCAAAAGGCGCTGTACGCACTGCGCAAACGCATGGGCATGTTATTCCAGACCGGCGCGTTGCTGACCGACCTGAGCGTGTTCGAGAACGTTGCCTTCCCTTTGCGCGAACATACGCGCCTGCCCGAGGCACTGTTACGGCACGTGGTCCTGATGAAACTCCAGACCGTGGGCCTGCGCGGCGCGCGCGACCTGATGCCGGCGGAGTTGTCCGGTGGCATGGCGCGGCGCGTGGCCCTGGCGCGCACTATCGTCATGGAGCCGATGATGATCATGTATGACGAACCCTTTACCGGACTCGATCCGATTTCCAAGGGCGTAATCGCCAAACTCATCCGCGAACTGAATGATGCCTTGGGGATTACCTCCATCGTGGTGTCGCACGACGTGGCGGATACCCTGGCGATTTCCGATTATGCTTATCTGCTGGGCGCGGGCCACATCCTGGCCCAGGGCACGCCGCAGGCGCTGGCGCAATCCACCTCCGCGGACGTGCGCCAGTTCATCGATGGACTGCCGGACGGACCGGTGCCTTACACTTATCCTGCCCGCGATTATGTCGAGGATCTGTTCGACGGCGGTGCGCGATGAAGGCGTTGCAGCTGCTCGGCGGCGTGGCCCTCGACGGCCTCGAACGACTCGGCCGCGCCACCCTGTTCCTGTATGAGGTGGTGAGCGGGTCATGGCTGTTGGTGCGGCGGTTTTATCTGCTCATCGAGCAGATCTACGCCGTCGGCGTGCTGACCCTGGTGATCATCCTCGTGTCCGGCGGTTTCGTCGGCCTGGTGCTGGGTCTGCAGGGCTACAACACCCTGGTGAAGTTCGGCGCCGCCGATTCCTTAGGTCTGCTGGTGGCCTTGTCCCTGGTGCGCGAACTCGGACCGGTGGTCACGGCCCTGCTGTTCGCCGGACGCGCCGGTTCGGCCTTGACGGCGGAGATTGGTCTGATGAAGGCCACGGACCAACTGGCGGGCATGGAGATGATGGCGGTCAATCCGATTACACGGGTGATTGCCCCACGTTTTTTCGCCGGCATCGTCTCGATGCCGCTGTTGGCGGCGCTGTTCAGCGCCGTCGGTATCTTCAGCGGGTATTTGATAGGTGTGGGCCTGCTGGGGGTGGATGTGGGCGCGTTCTGGTCACAGATGCAGAACGGCGTGGATTTTCACAACGACATCATGAATGGCGTGGTGAAGAGCGTGGTGTTCGGCATCGTGGTGACGGGCATTGCGGTGTTTGAAGGCTATGACGCGGTGCCCACCTCGGAGGGTGTCAGTCGCGCCACCAATCGCACCGTGGTGTATTCGTCCCTCGCGGTGCTGGGGCTGGATTTCATTATGACGGCGTTGATGTTCAAGTGAGGTGGGCATGATGCAAAGAAAAGTTCTGGAAACCTGGGTCGGGGTGTTTGTCGCCGCCGGCATATTCGCCCTCGGCACACTGGCGTTCCGCGTCGGCAACCTGGCGACGTCCGAGGTGTCCAACGCCTACAAGGTCTCGGCGGAATTCGAAAATATCGGTGGCCTCAAAGTCCGATCCGCCGTCACCATGGCGGGTGTGCACATCGGCCGGGTTGCCGCCATCGACTTCGATCCCGAGTCGTACCAGGCGTTGGTGACCCTGAACATCGATGGGCATTACAACACTATCCCGAAGGACTCGAGTGCATCCATCCTCACCTCCGGCCTGCTGGGCGAGCAGTACGTCGGGCTGGACCCCGGTGGCAGCGAGGAGCATCTCAAGAACAACGACAGGATCAAGCTGACGCAGTCGGCGCTGGTGTTGGAAAAACTCGTCGGACGCCTGTTCACCAACTTCATCGAGAAGCCGGCGAGCGACAAGAAGTAATCCGCTGTGTTTATTGCACTGTAAAGGAGTTCTGCCATGAAGAGATTGTCCGTCGCGGTGTGTGGCGTGTTGCTGCTGTTCGGTGCCGTGGCCTATGCCGATAACGCGGCGAGTGCTACACCCGACCAACTGGTGCACCAGACCACCGACGCGATGTTGGTCCGTATCCGTGCGGATCGTGCCGCTTATACCAAGGATCATACCAAGCTGTATAAAATGGCGGAGGAAATGGTTCTGCCGCATTTCGATTTTGTGCGCATGTCCCAGTGGGTCCTGGGTCTCAACTGGCGCAAGGCCACGCCGGAGCAACGCGGGCGTTTTGTCGCGCAATTCCGCGACCTGCTGGTGCGCACCTATTCCACGGCGTTGCTGAACTATACCGATCAGGCAGTCATCTATCGTCCCTTGAACATTAATCCCACGGACGACGACGTGCTGGTCAGGACCGAGGTCAAGCAGAACGGCGGTGCGCCGAATATCCCCATCAACTACAGTTTCTACAAAAATAAGGAAGGCGCGTGGAAGGTGTACGACGTCACCATCGACGGCGTGAGCCTGGTGACCAACTACCGTTCGGTCTATGCCAGCAAGGTCAGGGACCAGGGCATGGATGGGTTGCTGGCCTCGATGATGGAAAGCGCCAAGGAGTCGCGTAAGTAACCGTTATGACTGCCGCCAGCGCCACTGTGCATGCCATATCCGGACCGCTCACCTTCGATTCCGTGCCGGCGATTTATGCAGCGTCGCGTGCCTGGTTCAGCGGCGCGAGCGGTATGACCATCGATCTCGCGCAGGTCAGCGCGGCGGACAGCGCCGGCCTTGCGCTGCTCATCGAATGGCTGCGTTCGGCGCGCCTCGCCGGCGCGCCCCTCAGGTTTGCCAACATCCCGTCGCAGATGCAGGAGTTGATACGCGTCAACGGCCTGCAGGACACCCTGACCAACGGCCAGGTTGGCTGAGTGTCCGCGGCCGTCAGCATCCGCGCGGTGCATAAGCGCTACTCCGCGGTGCAGGCGCTGGACGGCGTCGACTTCACCATCGAACGCGGCGAATTTTTCGGACTGCTCGGTCCGAACGGCGCCGGCAAGTCCACACTGATCAACATCATGGCGGGCCTCGCGCGCGCCGACGCCGGACAGGTGGCAGTGCTCGGTCATGACGTCGTCACGGACTATCGCGCCGCGCGCCAGGCCATCGGCGTGGTGCCGCAGGAACTGGTGTTCGATCCATTCTTCAGCGTGCGCGAGGTGCTGCGCATCCAATCCAAGTACTTCGGTTTAGGGCGCAACAACGATCCGTGGATCGACGAGTTGCTGGATGCCCTCATGTTGCAGGACAAGGCCGACGCCAACATGCGCACCCTGTCCGGCGGCATGAAGCGGCGCGTGTTGGTGGCCCAGGCCCTGGTGCACAAGCCGCAGGTGGTGGTGTTGGACGAGCCCACTGCGGGCGTCGACGTGGAGCTGCGTCTGTCCCTGTGGAAGTTCATCCAGCGGCTGCACGGCGAAGGTCACACCATCGTGCTCACCACGCATTACCTGGAAGAGGCCGAGCAGTTGTGCGACCGCATCGCCATTCTCGATCAAGGCCGGCTGGTGGCGCTCGACACCAAGGACGGCCTACTGGCGCGCGGCATGGGCGCCTTCACCCTGAGCGTCACCACCACCCAGCCGGTGGCCGAGCTGCCGAGCGCCGTCAGTGCGCTGGTGAAAAGCCGTGACGGCAACCGCGTGGTGTTTCAGCTGCACCACCATACCGATTCCATCATCGGCATCATCGACGCGCTGCGCGCCTCAGGGGCTACGATCACCGACCTGCACACCCAGGAGCCGGATCTGGAGGATGTGTTTATCGCTATCACGCATAAGAACACCCCGCCGCTCCGGGGCCGGGCATGAACCTGTATGGCATGTGGGCGCTTTATTACAAAGAGCTGCTGCGCTTTTCCAAGGTCGCCATGCAGACGGTGCTGGCACCGGTGCTCACCTCGCTGCTCTATCTGCTGATTTTTTCTCATGTGCTGGAGAAGCACGTGCAGGTCTATCCCGGCATCGGCTATACCGCCTTTCTCATCCCTGGGCTGGTGATGATGACCGTGATCCAGAATGCCTTCGCTAACAGTTCGTCCAGCCTCATTCAGTCGAAGATCACCGGCAACCTGGTGTTTGTGCTGCTGGCGCCGTTGTCGCCGCTGGAGTTTTTCCTCGCCTTTGTGTTCGCCGCCATGACCCGTGCCACGGTGGTGGGTATCGGCGTGTGGCTGGCGGCCCTGCCGTTTGTGTCGCTGCCCTTGGATCACCCCTTGCTGGTGTTGGTGTTCGTGTTGCTCAGCAGTGCCGCCCTCGGAGCCCTCGGCATCATCGCCGGTCTGTGGGCCGACAAGTTCGATCAGCTCGCCGGCTTCCAGAATTTCATTGTTGTGCCGCTGTCTTTCCTGAGTGGCGTATTCTACTCACTGCATTCACTGCCGGGATTCTGGCAGCGGTTGTCGCACTTCAACCCGTTCTTCTACATGATCGATGGTTTCCGTTTTGGATTCTTTGGACTATCCGATGTGCATCCGTGGTTCAGTCTGGCAGTCGTGGTCGTGTTTCTGCTGGGCCTGTCGCTGTTGACGCTGACGTTGTTGGCCCGGGGTTATAAATTACGTAGTTAAAGTATGGCCTTGTGCGGCAAAAATCCGTCACCCGGCCTTTCCTGTCCTGTGCGCCCAGCGTATCCTAATAGTCCCTTGAAATTTCACCCCACAGGCGGCATTCATTCCCCATGGTACAACCCGACGATATCAAACGCTTGATCGAGGCCGGCATGCCCGGCGCACGTGCCGAGGTGGTCGGCGATGGACAGCATTTCGAGGCGGTCATTGTATCCGCCGATTTTGCCGGCAAGAGCATGGTCGCCCAGCACCAGCTGGTGTATGGCGCCCTGGGCGACAAGATGAAGGCCGAGATCCACGCCCTGTCCATGCGCACCCTCACCCCCGAGCAGCATGCGGCAGGGCGTGGCAGTTAAGTGGTCTGACGCGAAGGGCGCTTGCTTAACATGTAGGGTGGGCGATGCCCACCCTACGAACTACAGCAGACGCTGACAGATTTGGCTGGCCGACAGAACACGTCGTACTTTCCGCGGGCCACACTCCGCATTTTAGTCATAAATTGAACGAGGTATGAAATGAGCGCACTAGACAAAATCAAGCAGCAGGTCACCGGCAATGGAATCGTTCTCTACATGAAGGGCACGCCCCAGGCCCCGCAATGCGGTTTTTCCGGTAAATCCGTGCAGTTGTTGCAGGCCTGCGGCGCTGAATTCGCCAGCGTCAACGTGCTGGCGGACCCGGAAATCCGCGATGGCATCAAGCAGTTTTCCAACTGGCCGACCATTCCGCAGCTCTACATCAAGGGCGAATTTATCGGCGGCTGTGATATCATTACCGACCTGTATCAGAAGGGTGAACTGCAGAAGCTGGTGGCCAGCGCCAAGGCCTGAGCTTTTGAGTCGGTCCCCGGCCAGGCCGGAGATTCGCACTGTGGTCACCACGGGCTGCCGGCAACGGCAGCCCTCTTTTTTTTAACGGTCTGACGGGTCTGGCTCGAAGCGGATGACTTGAAGCGGATAAATTATGGATAAACTGATCGTTACCGGCGGTGTCCCGCTGCGCGGCGAAATATGGGTCTCCGGGGCTAAGAACGCCGCCCTGCCGGTGCTGGTGGCCTCGATCCTGGCGGACAGCCCCATGACCATCGGCAACGTGCCGCATCTGCAGGACATCACCACCACCATGGAGCTGCTGGGGCGCATGGGCGTGAATCTGGTGGTGGGCGATAAAATGACCATCGAGGCGGATACCAGCACCATCACCGATTTGCGTGCGCCCTACGAGCTAGTCAAGACCATGCGCGCCTCCATCCTGGTGCTGGGTCCGCTGCTGGCGCGCTTCGGCGAGGCCGAGGTGTCCATGCCCGGCGGCTGCGCCATCGGTTCGCGCCCGGTCAACCTGCACATCAAGGGCCTGCAGGCCATGGGTGCCGAGATCAAGATCGAGCAGGGTTACATCAAGGCGCGCGCCAAGCGCCTCAAGGGTGCACGTATCTTCATGGATATGATCTCCGTCACCGGTACCGAAAACCTGATGATGGCCGCCACCCTGGCGGACGGTATCACGGTGATCGAAAACGCCGCGCGCGAACCGGAAGTCGCGGACCTGGCGCGTTGCCTCAACAGCATGGGCGCGCGGGTCAAGGGTGCCGGCACCGACGTGATCATCATCGAGGGCGTCGATCGTTTGGGCGGTGGTTATCACAATGTCATCCCCGACCGCATCGAGACCGGTACCTATCTGGTGGCGGCGGCCATGACCCGTGGCAGCATTAGGATGCGCAACGCCCAGCCGAATCTGCTGGAGGCGGTGCTCGACAAGCTGCGCGAGGCCGGCGCCCACATCGAAACCGGCGACGACTGGGTGACCCTCGACATGAAAGGCAGGCGCCCGAAGGCGGTGAACGTGCGCACCGCGCCGTATCCGGCCTTCCCCACGGACATGCAGGCGCAGTTCGTCGCCATGAACGCCATCGCCACGGGCACCGGTGTCGTGACGGAGACGGTGTTCGAGAATCGCTTCATGCATGTGCAGGAGTTGCAGCGCATGGGCGCCGACATCGAGATGGAGGGCAATACCGCCGTGGTGCGCGGTGCGGAGAAGCTGTACGGCGCCCCGGTCATGGCCACGGACCTGCGCGCCTCCGCCAGTCTCGCCCTGGCCGCCCTGGTGGCGGAAGGTGAGACCGTCATCGATCGCATCTACCATATCGATCGCGGTTACGAATGCATCGAGGAGAAACTCGCCACCCTGGGCGCGCGCATCCGCCGCATACCCGGCTCCGCCAGCCGCGTGGTCGAGGCCAGAGTCGCTGCGGAAGGCAAAAAAGCCGGCGCATAACCATGGCCGAAACCCTCACCATCGCCCTGTCCAAGGGACGCATCCTGGAAGAGAGCCTGCCGCTGCTGGCGACGGCCGGCATCGCGCCGCTGGAAGACCCCTCCACCAGCCGCAAGTTGATCCTGGACACCACACTACCGCACGTGAAACTGGTGGTGATCCGCGCCGCCGACGTGCCCACCTATGTGCAGTACGGCGCCGCCGACCTCGGTGTCGCTGGCAAGGACGTGCTCATGGAATACGACGGCGATGGCCTGTACGAATTGCTCGACCTCAAGATTTCCGTCTGCCGCATGATGGTGGCGGAGCCGGCGCAGTTGGCGGCACGCGATGACCCACGCGCCTGGACGCGCCTGCGCATCGCCACCAAGTATCCGTTGATCACCAAGCGCCACTTCGCCGCCAAGGGTATACAGACCGATATCATTAAATTGTACGGTTCCATGGAGCTGGCGCCCCTGGTGGGCCTGTCCGATCGCATCGTGGACCTGGTGGGTACCGGCGCCACCCTCAAGGCCAATGGCTTGGTGGAAGTGGAACACATCGCCGACATCAGCGCCTGGCTCGTGGCCAACCAGGCCGCCATGAAAATGAAACACG
>JAYUFH010000008.1:0-1054 GCA_043738765.1 Pseudomonadota bacterium
ATCTGGAGCCAGCCGGATACCGACGCGGCGCGCGAAGGCACGCAGGAAATGGCGGCGGACTACATCCGCATGGGCTGCGCCGAGGCCAAGAAAATGGTACCGGCGGTGGCCACCTCCCTGACGGGACATAACAAGCGCATCCTCGTGGTGGGCGGCGGCATCAGCGGCATGACCTCGGCGCTGGAAACCGCCAAGGCCGGTTACGAAGTGCTGCTGGTGGAAAAGACCGCGGCCCTGGGCGGCATGACCGCGCAGTTCTTCAAGCGCACGCCGTCCCACGAACCCTACGCCGAACCGCAGGACAATCCGGTGCCCGGCCTCATCAAGGCCATCGAGGCGGACAAGAAGATCAAGGTGTATCTCAGTTCCACCATTACCCGCACCAGCGGTGCGCCAGGCCAGTTTAGCGCTGACATCAGCGCTGAGAGTGGTGCGACTCAGACAGAGAACATCGGCGCCATCATCCAGGCCTCGGGTTTCACGCCTTATGACGCCAACAAGCTGCCGGAACTGGGTTACGGCAAGAGCCAGGACGTGGTGGATCACTTAGGGTTGGAGAAACTCGCCGTGGCCGCCCAGGGTGGCGCCATCAAGCGCCCCTCCGACGGCAAGGAGGTGAAGAGCGTCGTGTTCGTGCAGTGCGCCGGTCAGCGTGACACCACGGGCAAACACCTGCCGTATTGCTCCGGCTCCTGCTGCAACACCAGCATCAAGCAGGCCATGTATTTTAAAGACGCCAATCCGGACGTGGACACGGTGGTGCTGTACACCGACCTGCGCACTCCGGGCAACGGCGAAGACTTCTACCGCAGCGCACAGAACAAGGGCGTGATCTTCACCAAGGGCGTGGTGTCGGAAGTCACCACCGCAGGCTCCCTGGAAGTGAAGTTCAAGGATTTAATTCTGAACGAAGACGCCGTCGCCAAGGCCGACCTGGTGGTGCTGGCCACCGGCCAGGTGCCCAACTCCGGCGTCAACATCGACCTGACAGAAGCAGAGGCGAATGATCCCGCCAAGCCGCAACCGGTGTCCATCCTCAACCTGACCTACCGTC
>JAYUFH010000009.1:0-1053 GCA_043738765.1 Pseudomonadota bacterium
GCAGGGCGGTTTCTTCGCCGATCTCCCCGGCCCGTACCAGATTGAACAGACTCTGGTCAAACCCCAACATGCCTTCGGCCGCCGTCCCCTTCTTGATCAGGTCACCAATTTCCTTGATTTTGAGGGGATCAAGAATGTACTCACGCACCAGGGCCGATACTGTCATCACCTCGCACGCTACGATGCGGCCTGTCCCAGTCTTACGTGGCAACAGGCGTTGACTGATCACGCCACGCAGGTTCTGGGAAAGTTTGGCGCGCATGGTCTGCTGACCTTCTGGCGGGAATGCCGAAATAATCCGTGACACGGTCTCCGCCGCCGCCGGCGAGTGCACCGTCGAGAACACCAGATGTCCGGTCTCCGCCGCCGTGAGGGCGGTCTCGATCGTCTCCGGATCGCGCATTTCGCCCAGCAGGATCACGTCCGGGTCTTCGCGCAGCGCCGCCTTCATGGCGTCTGCGAATGAATTGGTATCAATGCCTAATTCACGCTGCGTGATAATGGAACGCTTCTCGCCGAAGAGATATTCGATGGGATCTTCGATGGTGATGATATGGTTGTTCTGAGAGATATTGATTTCGTTGATCAACGACGCCAACGTGGTGGATTTTCCGGAACCGGTGGCGCCGGTGATCAACACTAACCCGCGCTCGAGGTTGGAAAAACCCTTCACCATCTCGGGCACACCCAGCTCCGTCAGGGTCGGGATATTCGTGTTGATCACGCGCAACACCATGCCGATGCTGCCGCGTTGGTAAAAAACGTTCACACGCACCCGGCCGATATCCTTGAAACCAATAGATAGATCGACTTGATGGTCTTTTTCGAATTGAGTGATCAGCCGCGCCGACATCATGGTGCGCGCCAGGCGCTCCATGAAATCGGGTGGCAACTGTGGAATCTCGCGCACCGCCCGTAGCGTGCCGTCCACCCGCAATATGGGATGGCTGCGGGTGCGCAAATGGATATCCGATGCCTTGTGACGCACTGCCAGCAGCAGGATCTGACTCAGCAGTTTGAGCGGATCCGTACTGGACGTGATGCTGGGGAGCG
>JAYUFH010000010.1:0-1051 GCA_043738765.1 Pseudomonadota bacterium
GCGTGATGTTGCGCCCCGAGACGCGCTCGTTCACGTCGAGCTTGTCCAGCTCCACATACAGGCGAACCAGGTAACCGCCTTCACGCGGAATGATCACGATGCTGCCTTCGCCTGCGGACTGGATCAGCACCTTGAAACGGATGTCCGGGAAATCGGTGACCACCAGCACGTCCATCACGCCCCAGGCGTGGTTGGCGGAATCGCCTTTCAGCGCCAGGCCGATGGACTGGCGCACGCCGCTGCGGGCGCCGTCACAGCCCACTACGTAGCGGGCACGGATAGTCTCAACCTCGCCCGTACCGTCGTGTGGATGGCCCGCGTCTTGCCGCTCGAACCGCACGGTGATGGGATGATCCGAAGCACCGTCCGACAGAGCATCAGGCATTCGTTCCAGCCCAATCAGGCGGCGGCTGTAGTGCGGCACCAGCCGCGAGGGCGAGCGCTGCATGATCTCCAGGTAAAAGTCATGCACGCGCGCCTGGTTCAAGATCACATGCGGCATGTGCGACAGGCCCTCCTCCACATCCTGCACGCGCCCGCTGCGCGCAATGCGGCTGGCATCACCCCCACGGGCATCGTCAGGTTTCCAGAAGGTCGTCTCGTTAACCCAATAGGCCTCCTTCAACACCTTGTGCGCAAAACCAAAGGCCTCAAACATCTCCATCGTGCGGCAGGCCACGCCGTCAGCTTGACCCAACTGCAAAGGGCCGGGCTTTTGCTCCACGATCACCGTGCGGATGTCGGGGAACGCCGCCAATTGCGCAGCCAGGGTGAGGCCGGCCGGGCCGCAGCCTACGATCAAAACATCGGCCTCGGCAGGCAGCACATCGCCCGCCGCAGTTGCGTTGAAGACTGGTTCGGCAGCGTCCAAAAACCCGGGGTCCCCGGTTCGAAATCCGTTGAGGTGAAATTGCATGTCTGTCGCCTGTCTTTGTCTCGTTTGATCAGCCAAGACTGTCGCAGGCCGGGACTATTTCGTCAAAGCCAACTATCGAATATCCAGTATATTGTTTTGATATACAGCGATACACTTTAGCCATGGCAAAGCTTG
>JAYUFH010000011.1:0-1050 GCA_043738765.1 Pseudomonadota bacterium
CGTCTGTGGCTGGCATTTACGATTGGCTGACCCAGCAAGGGCTGGAGGAGTACTCCGCGGTGTTCGCCGAGCATGAGATCACGCTGGATGTGCTAGCCAAACTGACAGAATCGGACATTGACCGCCTCGGTCTTCCGACTGGG
Source organism: Pseudomonadota bacterium (assembly GCA_043738765.1). GTDB lineage: Bacteria > Pseudomonadota > Gammaproteobacteria > Acidiferrobacterales > UBA6901 > JANNJF01. The sequence goes on from JAYUFH010000011.1 coordinate 144, forward strand.
CCTCGGCGCCGACTGATTGTCGCCATACCGGCTTTGGCCCCAGTGACACGCCCGCAATCGCTTGTCCCCCATTCTCAGTCCACTGCGGGATCTTCCATCATGTCGCACGACGCCGAGCGGCGGCAGCTTACTGTGATGTTTTGCGACATGGTTGGCTCTACTGAACTGGCGCATCGCCTTGATCCGGAGCAACTGCGTGAATTGATGCACGCCTACTACCAATCATGCCGCGAGGTCGTCGCGCGATACAGCGGGCATGTGGCCCAGTATTGGGGCGACGGGCTCATGGTGTATTTCGGTTGGCCCAGTGCCCACGAGGACGATGCCGAGCGCGGCGTGCGTGCGGCCTTGGAGATGGTGGACGCAGTCAAAGAGGTAATCGTAGAGCCGCCCTTGAGGGTGCGAATCGGTGTGGCCACCGGAACCGTCGTGGTAGGACAGGTCCCGTCGGAAGATAATGCGCAGGCCGAACTCGCCGTAGGTGAGACGCCCAATTTGGCCTCCAGACTGCAAGGCCTGGCGGGCCCAGATGAAGTGATCATTGCCGCGTCGACACGACACTTGATCGGCGGGATCTTTGAGTTGAGCGACTTGGGGGCACACTCGCTAAAAGGCATTCCTCGGGAAGTGCATGCTTGGCGAGTTCATGCCGTGCGCAGGGCGGTAGGCCGCTTTGAAGCGACCCATCGCGGTGAGGCATTGACGCCGATGGTCGGTCGTAAGGAGGAGACCTCCCGGCTGTTGCACGGATGGCGACAGGCGTGCCGGGGGAATGGTCAGGTCGTTCTGGTTAGGGGAGAACCCGGCATCGGGAAGTCGCGATTGACACGAGCATTTCGTGAGCAACTTGTCAAGACGTCGTACACAGTGGTGCGCTACCAGTGCTCGCAGTTTCACCTCAATTCCC
>JAYUFH010000012.1:0-1049 GCA_043738765.1 Pseudomonadota bacterium
GCCTGCGGCCCGTGCATCGGTCAGTGGGAGCGTGTCGATATGCCCAAGGGCACGAAAAATTCTATCCTTACTTCGTACAACCGCAACTTCCCGGCGCGCAACGACGGCAATCCCAGCACCCATGCCTTTATAGCGAGTCCCGAGGTGGTGACCGCCTACGCCCTCACCGGCAAGTTGGACGGGGACCCGATCCACGATGGCGTACGCTTGGACGATGGCTCCATCCTGAAACTCACCCCGCCGAGCGGCGCGGAATTCCCCCCGCAGGGCTTCGATCCCGGCGAGTCGGGCTACGTCGCCCCCACGGATAAACCCGAGACCGCCGTGGTGCGGGTGGACCCCAAGAGCGACCGGTTGAGCCTGCTCGAACCCTTCGAGCCGGTGGACAAAAAGGCCGGCTATCAAGATCTGCCCCTGCTGCTCAAGGCCAGCGGCAAATGCACCACCGACCATATCTCCCCCGCGGGTCCCTGGCTCAAGTACCGCGGACATCTCGATCGCATCAGCGACAACATGTTTACCGGCGCGAACAACGCCTTTGCCCAACAACCCGGCACCGGATTTAACGTGCTCACCGGGCAGGAAGGCGAGACCCTGCCCGCCATCGCCCGGGCCTACCAGGCCAAGGGCATGGGCTGGGTATCTGTCGGCGACAAAAACTATGGTGAAGGCAGTTCCCGCGAGCACGCCGCCATGTCGCCGCGCTATCTGGGTTGCCGCGTGGTGCTGACCCGCAGTTTCGCCCGCATCCATGAAACCAACCTTAAGAAGCAGGGGGTTTTGCCCCTGGTGTTCGTCAACCCGGCAGATTATGAACGTTTGCAGCGGGACGACCGTCTGAGCTTCAAGGGCCTGGACCAACTGGCCCCGGGCAAGGCGGTGGCCGTGGAAATCCGCCACGCCAACGGCCAGGCGGAGACGATCGAAGCCCAGCATAGTCTTACTAATGATCAGATCGGCTGGTTCCGGGCGGGGTCGGCGCTTAATTTGATCCGGCGGCAACAGGCTAGTTAAGTGATATTTGTAGGGTGGGCATTGCCCACCGGACG
>JAYUFH010000013.1:0-1048 GCA_043738765.1 Pseudomonadota bacterium
GGATTTTTCAACAGCAGGGGTGGCATCGGTCAGACATCGTTGGTCTATCATCTCGCCTGGATGCTGGCAGGGTTGGGTGAACGTGTCCTCGCGGTAGACCTCGATCCACAGGTCGGTCTCACCGGCATGTGCCTGGACGATGATCGGCTCGAGGCCATTTGGAACACCGATCAAGCACCGACCCTGTTCAGTGCAGCCCAGCCATCGCTCGGTCAACCGGATAATATCTCGGCTGTTATCGAACCGCTCGACGACAACCTGGGACTGCTCTGCGGCGATCCACGGCTCGCAAAAGTCGAAGACGCGCTGGCGGAAGCCTGGTTGCGCCGCGCGGAAAGCGATCCCGCGGCAACCCGTGAGATGACCGCATTCAGCAGAGCGATCGCCTTGGCTGGCACAACGTATGGCGCGAAAGTCGCCCTTATCGACATCGGGCCTAATCTCGGGGCTTTGAATCGTGCAGCATTACGCGGCTGCGATTTCATCGTTAGTCCGGTCGGCCCGGATCGCCTGTCGTTGCAGGGATTGCGTGATACGGGACTAACGTTGCGCATCTGGGGGGGCGGTTCCGGGTGCGCCGGGATGCGGCCGGCCGGGTACATCGTCTTACGGAATATTGTTCGATCCGGCCGCCCGGCGCGGGATATCGCCAGATGGACCGCGCGCTTTCCGGACACGTATCATTGCGATGTTTTGAACGAGGCCACCACCGGAGTATTGCGCGTTGAGGACGATGCGGCTTGCCTTGGCGTGCTGAAGGACTATTGGTCGTTGCTGCCCTTGGCGCAGGAGGCGCAGAAGCCGATATTCGCGCTACGCCCAGCTGACGGGGCATTCGGGGGGCATCAGACGGCCGTGACCGAAGCGTGGCGGGACTACCGGCAATTGGCAGGGCGCGTAATGGCTGGCTGCGGGATGTCCCTGAAACCGTAGCCGCCTACCATTGCTCTCCGTCATGGTGTAATGTTATACCATAACCATGACGGACCCCCTCGCTCCCACCGCCAGCGCTTCCGCTCGCCTGATACTGGCCGCCGCCATGATCGTC
>JAYUFH010000014.1:0-1047 GCA_043738765.1 Pseudomonadota bacterium
AGAGTTCACACTCTGGGAACGCGATGCTCGGCGTCGATGGGCGGAGGACTCGCTGTCTACGACAGTGCGCAACCGCTGATCGCATTCGACCACAGCGGCTGTACCGCGTAGTTGTTGCCGGCCAGCGAGATGTTCGTCGAAGCGGTAGACCACGCACACTTGTCACCGTTCTCAGAGCCACGCCGATCGACCCACCCACCGGAAGGAACCGGGTCAGTGTTGGCTTCGGCGTACTCGTGACCGCCGACAATTGAGTAGCCGTCAAAGTAGCCATTGCCGTAGGAGTTTGGTGTGGCGTTGACAAAGTTCAGTCCGCAGTTGGCTCCCGCATCAGGCTGGTACGGCAAATAGGCGTAAGGAAGGTTCACGCCGTTGACCGTCGTCGAGCTGTGCCACGCGCACCAGGACGTTTGAAAACCATTCATCGAGCTGCCACTCGGCGTCAAGACGAAGAAGGTCGCGTTCGGCTGGCTGGACGCCGAGTAATTGAAGTGCTGCGCCGCGCTCACGGCTTCGGCGGCGATCTGTGACTGGGTGGGGCTCGAGGGAACTGCGCTCGTGTCGACGTACTGTCCCGCCAATTGGCCCGCAGGATTCGACACGTGAGTACCGGCGCTGCCGCAGTTGATGGTGCCCGCCGCGACGTTTTGGCAATACTGCGTATCCACGTTGCCCCACGGCGAGCCTCCGACGTTGGTGAAGAAGTTCGTCACGTAGGTCTTGGCCTGCTGGTTGGTGTACGAGAAACTCCCATCGGTGCCCGTGGTCACGGTGCTATTCCACCAGTTGCCCCAGAAGACGAGGTACACGACGGGTGCGGTCTGAACGGGTCCGCTGTGGTAGGTGAGATTGGACACACCGCCCCCGCTGCCGCCGTGACTTGCCTTCCCCTTGTAGATGTTCATGTAGTGCACGGCGGAAGCCGACTGATCGGACGGCGCGGCGACGGCAGTACCCAGGCCACCGGTGAGCGCGATCAACACTGGCACCATCGAAACTATGGCAATTCTCCGCAACATGATTTAGCCCCCCCAGGATTCGTGACTA
>JAYUFH010000015.1:0-7833 GCA_043738765.1 Pseudomonadota bacterium
CGTGACCCGATGAACGATTTTCTGTCACAAGTGGAGCACCAGGCCTATCGCATGGCGCAGTACGCACTGTGGGATCACGAGCTCGCCCTCGACGTGGTGCAGGACAGCATGTTGAAACTGGTGCAGCGCTACCGGGGAAAACCCCCGGGCGAATGGCCGGCGCTATTTTTCACTATACTGCACAACCGCATCAACGACGCGCGCCGCCAGCGGCTGGTGCACAAAGGGATCAACAAGATTATCTCCCTGTTCGACCGGCAGAAACCGGAAGGACAAGACGATCTGCCGGACCCTTTGGAAACGGAAATCGCCGGCAGCCGTGCGCATGAACCGGAAGAGGAATTTACCGCGCGCCGTACGCGTCATTCCATCGACAACGCCGTGCGTCAATTGCCGGCACGCCAGCGTCAGGTGTTTTTACTGCGCGAGACACAGGGCCTGGGTGTACAGGAGACGGCACAAATCCTGGGTTGTTCCGAGGGCTCGGTAAAACAGCATCATTTTCGCGCCATGCAGGCCTTGCGCCAACTACTTGCAGAGGTATGGGACCATGAACAGCACTAGATCTCCAAATGCCGAACACCCCGACAGCATCCAACTGGATCAGTTGCGTGCCGGACTGCTGGACCACCAGCCGACCGTCAAGTCACCTCTGCTCGAACACCTGCGGGACTGCGCCGCCTGCCGGCAGCAGACGGCTGCGATGGACAAGCTGGCCGCAACCCAGCGCGACGCGCTGAACCCGAAGTTGGCCCAACAACTGCGCACACGCCGCATGGCGGCGCTGGCGGGCGACGCGGCACGGCGTCCACGCCCGTCGGCAACACGCCGGCTGGCGCCGGCCTTCGCCCTCGCGATGGTGATGGCCGTGATGATTGGCGTCGGAGGATTTTTGGAACTCGCACCTGCCCCCGCACCGGTGCCCCGGGACGTGGCCCAGACCACTAACGACAATGTTCCCGATCTGTATGCGGATATTGATTTTTACCTGTGGTTGTCGAATCATCCCACCACTGAAAATGCCGACGCCGACAGGTCATAATATGAACCTCCGCTACACGCCATTGCTGCTCGTTGCCCTCAGCCTGCTCCCCCTGGCCGCCAGTGCCGACCTTTCCTACGACCCACTCACCGCACTCTCCTGGCAGGTCGCGGCCAATGACGACTGGAATTCCCTGAGCGAACAGGAACAAACCTTGCTCAAGAAATACCGTCGCGACTGGAATAGCTACTCGCCGGAGCAGAAGGCGCGCCTGCGCGAAGGAGTGGAGCGTTACCAGAATCTGAGTCCGGCAGAACGCCAGGACGTGGAACGGGAAAGGGATCGCTACGAAACCATGAGCCCACAGGAACGTCGCGATCTGCGCGACAAATACAACCGCTCGCGCGATCGCTGATGCGCGACGGGGCGATATCAGCAGAACTGGGGCGACGAGGACACCGATCTACACCATCGTTAACCCTACCACGTTGCCCTACAACATCGAATCCAGCCAGCACTAGCCAACCGCATACCGACTCGGCCGATATGTCTTCCAGGTCACTCCGACCAACAACTGGCTCAACTGCAACTACCGCTGTCCCAGCGGAAGAATCTCCGATGAACGTGGCGATAGAGCCATACCCCTAGCAGGATACCAATCGCCGTAAATACCGCCACGACCTGACCTTCGCCCAGTTGTACGAGGGCGATGCTGGGGCAAGATCCGGTGATGGCCCAACCCGCACCAAATAAAAAAGCACCTGGGATGATTCCTGGATGCATCAGCTTCCGGTGCGACGGCATTCCCTCAACCAGATAGCGGAAAAATAAGGTAGCGAACACCACGGCGCCGGCAAAGGCGAACAGCATGCGCAGGTCGGTAAATAGAAACATCTTATTCACTTCGCCGAAGTTCGTGAAACCAACGAAACTGAGCGTAAGCCCCATGAGCAATCCCATCAGGGCGGAACGCAGATGCATTTGAGTAGAGGTGAGTTTCATTTCATCACCGCCTGCACGAAGAATGAGACCGCTACCGCACTACCAAAGAATGTCATCGTGGCAATGAGGCTGGTAGGGGCGAGCCGCGATACGCCGCTAAGACCATGACCCGAAGTACAACCACCCCCCATCTGCGTACCAAACCCAACCAGCACGCCGCCGAAGAGGAGCGTTAACCATTCCCGCCATCCAGTACCGAACAAGCGTGTATGTACCTCACCCAGGTCGAAGTGAAACGCGAAATGGCCGCTGGTCACGGCGGCAAGAAAACCACCCACCACCATGGCCAAGAGGAAGGTCAGGTGTGTCGTCCAGCGAGCCGTGTTGACAGCGGCGCGCGCCACGGACGACGGTGGCGTGGGGAGTCCACTACCCGCCAATGCCTGATCCGTTTTCTGTACGCCGAACTCCGCGAGCGTGGCTTGGAGCAGAACGTTCTGTACCGTGGTGGCGTTCGCACTCATCCCGGCCGCGGTCTTCTGGCGCTTGCGCTCTTCGCGCCAGTTCACCAGGACAGCCCAGCTACCGGAAACACCGAGCATACGGTCGAGCAACAGCACGAAAAGAACCGTCGTCCCACCCAGCGCCAGGGCGCCTTTCCACCAAGACCAGTACTCCATCACGTCACCTCCTTTGGAATTTGTCTGCCTGTCCAGGCCCCATGGGTTGCACCTCGATCAGCTGGAATGCAACAGCCGTTTCAACCAGCCCCCTTTATGCTCAGCCACGGGGGCAGAACCTTGGCGTGCGGCGCTTTGCCTGGTCTCCTGTAATACATTCACGAGCTCTTTATGTCCGTAACGTAGGGCGATGTCCTGCGCCGTCTCGTCAAAATTATTGATCATATCAATAGCCGCACCTTTGGCCAGCAACAGGCGCATGATTTGAAGATTGCCGGTGCTGGCCGCCGCCATGAGCGGGGTCATGCCGTCACTGTTCTGTACGTTGACGTCGACCCCGTGCTTGAAGAGAGAGCCGATCATGTGCGTGCGTGTTTTGAGAATGGCGTTGAACAGGGCGGTCGCGCCGTAGTCGGTACTGCTGCGAGGCAGCTCCACCTTGGTACCGTTGGGAAGCATGTTGAGTGGAACGGTTTCGTTGCGGCAGGACATCTGGAATCGAATACAGCGCTCGTAGTCGCCGTGGCAGTAGTGCGTCTGCCACACCTGTAGCGCCGGGTTTAAAGCGAATTGCGGGAAAAGATCGCAGTGATCACAATGCGTGCATTTCATGACGCCCCCAAACATTTGAATACCTATATGTGCTTCATCTTCCCTCGTAAATTTCGAATCCTTGTTACCATTAAGTTAGGGTGCAAATTATATGCCGACCTGTAGCTACTCAGGGACGATACATAATAGTCTAATTTTATTATATACTTATTTATTCAACGATCTTGCACAGTGCCACAGGTGTCTTGCGCTACGACACAGTAGCCTCTCCATTGACCTCGAACGAAGTGCGGAATTTTAGGGCGGGCACAACCTACCGATAGCGGCCCAGCTGAAGGAAGTACAGTGGGCAGTGACCACCGGCGTCAGCGCTTACGACAATCTCCGCGCATCAAACTCTCAATCCAGCAGGTGCGACACCAGACCATCCGCCAGCTTCGGCTCGAACCAGGTGGACTTGGGCGGCATCACCTCGTTGGCGTCGGCCACCGCCATGAGATCCGCCATGGACGTCGGGTACAGGGCAAACGCGACGGCCATCTCACCGCTGTCGACACGCCGCTGCAAGGCCTCGAGACCGCGAATGCCGCCGACGAAATCGATGCGCTTGTCGCGGCGCGGATCGGTGATGCCGAGGACCGGCGCTACAAGCTGATCCGCCAACAGACTCACATCAAGGCGCCGCACCGGATCGTTGTGCGGTATGCGTTCCGGTTTGATGGTCAGACGATACCAGCGGCCCGCCAGATACATGCCGAACTCACCGGCCTTTACGGGCTTCGCCGCGGCCGTCTGCGGCTGCAGGCTGAAGGCCTCCTCTACCTTTTTCAAAAAGGCCTCAGGCGTCAGGCCGTGCAGATCTTTGATCACCCGGTTGTAGTCCAGGATCTGCATCTGGTCGTCGGGAAAAATCGCTGCCAGAAAATAATTATAGGGCTCGTTGCCGCTGTGATGGGGATTGGCGGCACGCCGACCCGCGGCGACGCGTGAAGCGGCCGCGGACCGATGATGGCCATCGGCGATGTAGAGACACGGCATGGCATCGAAGGTGCGCGTGATGAGGTCGATGTCCGCGGTGTCATGCACCCGCCACAGACTATGGCGCACACCATCGTCGGCGGTTACTTCCACCTCCGCCTTGCCACGGGTGACCTGGGCGGCCAGCTGATCGATGACCGGCGAGTGGCGGTAGGTCAGAAACACCGGACCCGTCTGGGCGTTGAGTGCCTCGATCTGACGCACCCGATCGTCTTCCTTGTCGGGGCGGGTGAACTCATGCTTGCGAATACGGTTGGTGTCGTACTCCTCCACCGAGGCCGCCGCCACCAAGCCGGTCTGGGTGTGGCTGCCCATGATCAGTCGATAGAAGTAATAACCGGGCGTCGGATCCCGTTGCAATATGCCTGCGCGCATCTGGCGCTCGAAGTTCTCCCGGCCTCGAGCGTAGACCTTGGGGTCATAGGGGTCCGTGTCGGTTGGCAGATCGATCTCGGGACGCGAGATGTGCAGGAAGCTCCAGGGTTTACCCGCGGCGCGGGAACGCGCCTCATCGGCGGTCACCACGTCGTAAGGCGGCGCTACGACCTGGTCGGCATGTTCCGGGCGCGGGCGCAGTCCGGCGAAGGGGCGGATTAACGGCATGAAAACTTCCCTGGTAGATGGTCAAAATGGGGGGCCATTCAAATATACTTGGCGTCCCAGGTCAAATTAAACCTGCCACGCACAACCGGAGTCGCCATGACGACTGACGATACCAGCGGTCAGAATGACCCCATCACCTGGTTACTGATGTATATTCGCGAGGCGCGGCGCCAGGGAGCGGCTTTGCATGACCCGGCCAACACGGCGGCGGCACTGGCGTTCTTTCAAGCGCAGCTGCCCGGCTATCGCCGGGTATTGGAACAGGCCCTGTTCCCTCTACTTAAACGCCGACTACGTGACGATGATGACGAGGGAGAGGAGGCGCTGCGACAAGCGATCTTCCTCGCCAGCGGGACCTTGCTGGCATGGGAGGAACAGTTACCCGCCCTGCTGTCGTTGCCAACACCAAACGTAAAAGTGGCCCGTACGCTGATGACGTCATTCAGCAATCGCCTGGACCTGCATCTGGAAAAAATGGAAACTGTTATCCTGCCCGCGGTACCTGCCCATCTGGGCAAGTGTGATATCGCGCTGCTCGCCAGCAGCCTCAGGCGTCACCCTGCCCACACCCCCTGCCCGTCCACTCACTCAACGGAAAATGTCCACGATGCTCGATAAGGATCAACAAGTCATCAACACCCACGCCGCCCTCATCCACGCCGTGGTCGAGGCCTGCCACCAACCCGGTCTGGTGGTGCAGCTGGAGGCGCCCCTCAAGGACATGGCGGAGAGTGGATGGGGCAACCTCGTTGCCGCACTGCGCCTGGTTCTGGGGGGACGACGCGACACCGCGTTATTAAATGCCCTGGACGAGGAAGACAGCATTATCCTGCGCGCCATCCTCGGCGGTTTGCAAAATCCCGCGAGCCTGCCGGACTTGCAAGCCACCACCGGCAACCCGCAGATGGCCGCACCCGGGTTGGCCGCCATGGTGACCCAGGCGGCGCGTGGCGACAGCGCCGCCCTGGTGGCCTTGGCCAACATGGGCGAACAGATGTCGCGGGTGGGCGGTGAAATGGCGCGCGTGGCGTCGACCCTGCGGCCCCTGATCAACGGCGAGCGCGACCCAGAGATACTCACCCGCCACCTCGGTACACGCAGCCGCGGCCTGGTGCTCTCCATACTCGAGGAACTCGGCAAGCTGGAGCATCATTGAAGCGTCCTTGGCCTGCCTGCGTCTGCACGTTATGATGCGTCGCCGCTGCAACGCTAACCCTCCAACACACTGAATCCATCATGTCCGAAGCCCCTTGCCGATCCTACCTTCCGCCGGAATGGGCACCCCAGAGCGGGGTCATGCTCACCTGGCCTCACGCCCACAGCGACTGGGCGCCGGTCCTGGCCGCCGTCGAGCCGGTGTTTGTCGCCATCGCCCTGGCCATCGCGCAACGGGAAAAAATCCTCATCGCCTGTTATGACGAAGACCACAAGCGGCATGTCGCGACGCGCTTGCAGGCTGCGGGGCTGTCTGCACACCGGCTGCTGCTACACATTGCCGATTCGAATGACACCTGGGCGCGCGATCACGGCCCGATCAGCGTGAGCTGCAGCGGTGAGACGCGCCTGCTGGATTTCACTTTTAACGGTTGGGGTGACAAGTATCCCGCCGACCTGGACAACCATGTCACGCGTCGCCTGCATACCGCCGGCGCCTTTGGCCACACACCCTTGGAACGGGTGGATCTGGTTTTAGAAGGCGGCAGCATCGAGGTGGACGGCTCGGGCAGCCTGCTTACCACGCGCCGCTGCCTGCTGGCACCGACCCGCAACCCGGGCATGTCGCAGGCGCAACTGGAACAACAACTCGGCGAGCACCTCGGTGTGACGCGCGTGTTGTGGCTGGAACACGGCTATCTGGCGGGGGACGACACCGACAGTCATATCGACACCCTGGCGCGCTATTGCGACGTCAATACCATCGCCTACGTCCAGTGCGACGACCCACAAGACGAACACTATGCCGAGCTGAAGGCCATGGAGAGGGAGCTGCATGCACTGCGCAGCATCAGCGGCGAACCGTACCGCCTCGTGCCCTTGCCTTGGCCGCGCGCCAAACTGGATGAGGGCGGCGCGCGCATGCCCGCCACCTATGCCAATTTCCTCATCATCAACGATGCCGTGCTGGTACCCACCTACAATGACCCGGCGGATGTCATCGCCCTGGCGCGCCTGAGGACTTGCTTTCCCGGGCGGGAAATCATCGGTATCGACTGTCTGCCGCTGATTCAACAACACGGCAGTCTGCACTGCGTGACCATGCAGCTACCCGCGGGCGTGCTTAACTAACAGCGCTGGTTGAGTCACCAGTCGTCATGCCTGTGCAAGCGGGAATCCAGGGACTCAACAGCTGGTCCGGGAACTCGTTTACGCGGTAGCCACTCGTTCAACGGCTCCCAGCATCACGCGAGTGTGTGTAGCAAAAAAATCGGCTGTCCGGATCACCGGACAGCCGATTGCGGCTCAACGTCGTTGACTCTACCTCTGACCAAACTACTTTCCTTTCTTGGCTTCGATCGATGTGGCGGTCATGCGGTATTCGACGGTCACTTTGCTGCCCACCTTAAGATCGCCTTTCACCTTGGTGTCCGCATCACGCGCGATGGCCCATTTTTCCTTACCCTTCTGCACGACGATAGCGGTGTCGGTCAGTTCCAGCACCGGACCGGTGATCTGGTAACCCTTGGACGAACCGGCCATGGCGAGGGGTGAGGCCAGCAACGAAACCAACAACACAACAATTATTCTACGCATACTCTTCTCCTTGAAGGTGGGGCATTGCTATTTCCGACAAACCCGACGATTGTCGCACGGGCCGTCGCTGCACCGGACATGGGCAGCGACGGCCACTAATGCTAACATTACCGCCATGAACCCGTCACTGAAAGTCGGCTTGGTACAACAGGCCTGCACAGAAGACTCAACCCACAACCTCGCCACCACCGTCCGCGGTATCCGCCAGGCCGCCGCGGAGGGCGCACGCTTGGTACTACTGCAGGAATTGCACGCCGGAGTCTATTTCTGCCAGACCGCGGACAC
>JAYUFH010000016.1:0-7831 GCA_043738765.1 Pseudomonadota bacterium
GCGGCCCGTGCGCGCAGCGCCGCCGCCTCGTTGATGACACCGTCCTGAAACCACAGGGCCGGAATCTTGAGATCGATACAGGCATCGACGATGGGCTCCACTTCCTCCGGGGCGCGGAACACATCCACCAGATCGATCGGACCCGGCACCTGGCGCAGGTCCGCATAGGCCTTCTCCCCCAGCACTTCGCTCACCAGGGGGCGGACCGGAATGATGCGATAGCCATAACCCTGCAAGGCCGCGGCCACTCGATAACTCGGCCGGTTGGCCTTGGGAGAAAGCCCGACCACCGCGATGTTGTGCACGCGCGCCAGCAGCGCTTTAATTTCATTCTCCGGGGGGTTGGCAAAACGGTTCATGCACTGGCCTCAAGGTTGATGGCTCGGGAATAGGCGGCAATCTTCTACAGCGTTATGCCCGTATCGTATACGCCAGCAAGTGGGATGCAAAATAATATGGCGACGATGCCCTTACCCTGGTCCCCCTAACCGATCCCACGGGCATCGGTCAAGGCGCCGACGGTGCCCTGCACGCCGCCTCGCTGATAACACCCGATGGGATAAACCGCGACAAACCCGCAACGCTTCAATCTTCAACCTCTGCATGCGCCTTGCTTGTGCATCAACCATGCCCCCACCATACCGTCAAGCAAGGGCACGAACTGTACGCGCGCGGCGTGGCCGGCGTGCAACAGCGCACTATGGTCGCGCACCGTACCCTGACGCACCGCCGCCCACAGGCGCAACCCATTTATCCCTTTGCCACGGATCGCACCATTACGGATCAACCGGTTCGCCCGGGCCAGGTTCATGTCCGGCAGCGGTTCGATGATCAGCAAGTGTCCACCGGGGCGCACCGCCTGCCACAGTTGCGTCAATGCCTGCGGTACGTCATCGACCACCGCCAGAAACGAACTGGCGGATACCACCTCCGCCGAGGCCACACTGGCATCAAGGACATCGAGTCGCCGCTGCAGGAAACGCGCCGGGGAATCGAAGCGGCGCGCGAGTCGGCGGGCCGCACGTATCATCTGTCCATCGGCGTCGACACCGAGGGCCTCATAGCCCGCCGCGGCGGCGAGGCGTGTCACCAGGCCCGGGCCGCAACCCACATCCAGCCAGGCCCGGCCTGACCCCGGCGGCAGTATGTTCACCGCCCGGCGATGCAATTCACGATAAAAATCCGCGCCCTGCAGCCAGGTGAACAAGTGCGCGGAGAAATACCCCACGGGACCGACTCAACCGGCGCCCGCAGGACGTGCCCGCCACGGATGGTTAGCCAGCAACACCACGATAAACACCACGGGTAAGAACGCAGCGGTAGTCACCTGCCCCAGGGTCACCGCGCCGGCGGTGAGATAGTAGAGCGTTGCCAGCCAATCGATGGCCTGGATGACGAGCATGGCATTGATCCAGTGCACGTGCCGCCGGGGATCACGCGCAGCCAGCCACATGCCGTAACCAAACCCGAGAAAGCGCGCGGCCATCATGGCGAACAACCAGGCTGTCCACGTGGGCGCCGGCGCCAGACCCAGCAGCGTCGCCAAGCCCGCGGGCGCCAGCAGAAAACCGATCCCCAGAAACCATTGCACCACGGCCACAAAACGCAGCATAAACACCATCAGTCTTTGATTATTGAACATACCCTACCCCCGGTTAAATGATAGAAACATCGCGTCACGCAAGCAGTGAGTTGACAGACTAACCACATCACTATACTTTGGGAAGTAGTTACATTTTGGTAACCGTGAAGATGCCGAAGCCAGCAAGAAAACCACCTGCCCAAGCTGCCTGCGCCACCGATTGCCCGGTGCGCCAGACCGCGCGCCTGCTCGACGGCAAATGGACCACGCTCATCATCCGCGACCTGCTCGGCGGCAAGAAGCGCTATAGCGAGCTGTTGAGATCACTCACCGGCATCAGCCCGAAGATGCTGGCGGCGCGCCTGAAATTTCTCGAGAACGAGGCCCTCATCAGCAAGCGCATCTACCCTGTGATACCGCCGCACACGGAATACGCGCTGACCGCCCTGGGTAAAAAGCTGGCGCGGGTTATCTATGCGATGCGGGATTTCGGCAACCAGCTGCCTCGCGTGGGCAAACGCTGAGGCATTCGTAGGGTGGGCATCGCCCACCCTACCGATGCAGGATTGAGACTAAGCAGGGAACCTGGCTGATAATTTCTGCCAATCCTTCAGGAGTTCTCTACGGCAGCAAAGACTCCGGCATCAGTAACTCCTCGATGGTCTCGCGCCGCCGTACCACGTGAAACGCATCGCCATCCACCATGACCTCCGCGGCGCGCGGGCGGGTGTTGTAGTTGGAACTCATGCTCGAACCGTAGGCGCCGGCGGAACGCACCGCGAGCAGATCGCCTGGGCCGATGGGCAGGGCGCGGTCGCGCCCGAGGAAATCCCCGCTCTCGCACACCGGGCCGACCACGTCATAAGTCTGCGCGGGGATATGGCCCAGGCGCACCGGCACGATCTCCTGCCAGGCGTCGTACAGCGCCGGGCGCATGAGGTCGTTCATGCCAGCATCGACGATGGCGAAGTTCTTGGCGTCGCTGTGCTTGAGATACTCGACCGTGGTCAGTAGCACGCCGGCGTTGCCCACGATGGCGCGTCCCGGCTCGATCAAAATCTGAAGATGCCGGTACTTGTCGTCCAGACCCTTCAGGTGCTGCAGCAGCGCCTCGATATACGCCTTGGGGGGAGGCGGGTTTTCATCGCGATAGCGGATGCCCAACCCACCGCCCAGATCCAGATGGTGCAAGGCAATACCCGCCAGCTGCAAGGCATCCACCAACCGCATGACACGCGTCACCGCGTCGGCGAAGGGCGTCAACTCGGTCAGCTGCGAACCGATATGGCAATCCACGCCGACGATACGCAGGTGCGGCAACTCAGCGGCGCGCCGATAGACGCGCAACGCCTGCCCCATGGGGATGCCGAATTTGTTTTCCTTGAGGCCCGTGGAGATATACGGATGGGTCTTGGCATCCACATCCGGGTTGACGCGCAGACTGATGGGGGCGTGCCGTCCGATCTCACCGGCCACGCGGTTCAAACGCTCCAGCTCGCCCTCGGATTCCACATTGAAGCAATGGATGCCGGCCTCCAGCGCGCGCCGCATCTCATGCTCTTTTTTGCCGACGCCGGAAAAAACGATTTTATTCGGATCGCCGCCGGCCGCCAGCACCCGTTCGAGCTCGCCTTCCGACACGATGTCGAAACCCGAACCGAGGCGCGCCAGCACGTTCAATACCGCCAGGTTGGAGTTGGCCTTGACGGCATAACACACCAGGTGATCGCGCCGGCCAAACCCGGCGTCGAAGGCGCGCCACTGCGCCTCGATGTGGGCGCGCGAATAGACATAACACGGCGTGCCTACCTGATCGGCGATGGCGGCCAGCGCAATATTTTCGGCGCACAACCGGCCGTTACGATATTCAAAGGTATGCATGGCGGACTGGCTTAGGGCGGCGTTACGGCAGGGGGTTGGGGAGTCGGCGTTGCGGGGCTGACCGCCGGCGGCTGATCATCCGGTGCCGGCAGATAGAGTGGCCCTTTCTTGCCACAGGCGGGCAGCAGGGCGCCGAGTAGAAGTATCGACGACAACACCAACGTTCGGCGCACCGTGTAAAACATAACTGACTCCTCATCCGCAGGGCGACTAGTGTAGCCTGCCCGCCCTCCGGGGTAAACACCGGCCTGAGCCGGGGATGCAGGCCTGGCCGGTGCGGGGAAAAACAGTTACGCGTAGACCAGGGAGATATCGTAGCCCACGAGCACGCGGCGGAGTTCATCCAGGGTCACCAGCCCCACGCACGGGACCACGCCTTTGGCAGTGACGCCCTGGCTTACCCACTTGCGGATGAGCGCCACCACCGGGCTCGCGGGAATGGCCAGGCCATGGGCGCCGCGCACCACGAGAAACGCGTGATGCTCGACGCCCTGACCGTGATACTCACCGCGTACTGCCACACGCAGGCCGCCGCTGGCATCCCCCTGGGCCTTGAACATTTTACTGGCCTGCATCAACGAGCGTGTATGCCGCGACAGATCCGCGATGCGATTGTGCCGCTTGAGCCGCGCCAGCACGTACAGGCCATGGTTGAACAACCGAAGCTGCATACCGACACGCTGCGTGACCGTGTGCGCGCCGTAACGCTTGGGAAAGATATCCAGGTCCGGCCCATCGGCAAGATAGACCCGCCGCTTGCCGATGGGTGCGGGAAAGCGCACGGTCTGCGGCCGGCTCCAGCCGTAGACATCGCGCCAGCCACCGCGCTCCAATATGGATAGGGGTCTGCCGGCATAGCTGAGCAGGGCGCGTAGCGACGCCGGGCCGCGCACATCGCGATTGCCGATGGAAACCGCCGTATGAATTTCGTCGATGCGGTCGAAGCGATCTTTCAGGCTGTCGATCAGCGCACCCGCCGCCGCGGGTATCGCGCCGGCGCCGGTCACCAGCAGGCTGCCCTGGGCGCGCGCCGCCGCATCCAGCAAGGACAAACCGGCGACGTACTCGCGCCCATCGGCCACGTCGACGTAGTGCACACCCAGCGCTATGCACGCCTCGGGTACGGCATAACTGCGGCCCTGGAAGGGACCACTGGCATCCACCACGGCGTAGGCACCCTGCAGTGCTAGCGGCAGCGCCAGCGACTTCTGGCTATCCAACAGCTGAAATCCGGCGCCGATAGCGCTGGCAAAGTCCTGGCCGCGCGTGGCATCACGTCCGGCAACCACACAATCGATAGCGGGATCTTTAACCAGCATGGAACATATCTGGCGGCCGAGTACCCCATACCCTCCCACTACCACTATCTTTCTTTTCATGTAACCTTCAGAGTGATCTCATATCGCGGAATGTGCCGCCTATGGCTTTTATAAATTCAGCGTCCCTGTTCTTATCCGCTAGGCTTAAGTACCATGGCGCACTCTCACAACGATAGCAAACCCCTGCGCGAATGACACCTATGAACGAAGCGGAATTCCATCGACAGGCTACCCAAATACTGCTGCGCGTTGAGCAGGCGGTGGAAGACTCCGGTGTGGATATCGATTTCGAGAACGCCGGTGACATCCTGACCTTGGAATTCACCAACGGCAGTAAGATCATTATCAATAAACAGGCGGCGGCCAATCAGATCTGGGTGGCGGCACGCGCCGGCGGTTTCCATTTCAGCTTCGACGCCGGCAAAAAATTATGGCTCAACGACCAGAGCGGTGAAGAGCTGTTCACACAACTCTCGCGCCTGGCCTCGGAACAGGCGGGCGTCGGCGTCAACCTCGCCTGACCACCACCCCTCCGACTCGACTGGACGTCGATACCACCTGACCACCGGTGGCCGGCGCCGGACCGCTATCTAAACATAGCGACATAAATAACGCCGCACATTCGGGGCAGTGGTCGTTGTAGGGTGGGCATCGCCCACCGCAACACGCCCGCCGACGCCCCCGATGGTGGGCAATGCCCACCCTACATAACCAGACATTACCTATGTCGCCATGTTTAACTAATCACGAAATACGATGGCCGCCACATCCCGGTAGTGCTCGGCGAAATGCACTTTCAATCCTTTGCGGATGTGTGCCGGTAACTCATCGTAGTCGCGCCGGTTGGCCCCCGGCAGTATCAGCTCGCGGATGCCGACACGGCGCGCGGCGATGACTTTTTCGCGAATGCCGCCCACCGGCAACACCGTGCCCAAGAGGGTGATCTCACCAGTCATGGCCAGGGGGCGACGGATCTTTTCAGCGCGCGCCAGGGACAGCAACGTTGTCGCCATGGTGATGCCGGCACTCGGCCCGTCCTTGGGGGTGGCGCCGGCGGGCACGTGCAGGTGGATGTAGGCCGTTTCGAAAAAATCCTTGGCACCGCCATACTCATCGTTGTGCGAGGAGATATAACTGTAGGCGATCTCCGCCGATTCCTTCATCACGTCGCCGAGCTGGCCGGTGAGTTTGAAACCGCGGGCCTTCTGATAGACACGAGCCGCCTCCACATCCAGGGTCACGCCACCGAGGGGCGTCCAGGCAAGACCCGTGACCACACCGACGCCCCTCAGGGGTTGTTCCGGCCGGAACAGAGGCTTGCCCAGATAGTCTTCGAGGTTGTTCACACCCACGCTGATGGGTGGCTTCTTGCCTTGCAGGATGGCCACCACCGCCTTGCGCGCGATACCATTGAGTTGCTTCTCAAGGTTGCGCACACCGGCCTCACGCGCATAGCCGTCGATCACCTGGGTCAGCGCGGCCTTGTCGATGCTGAGTTGGGCGCGCGTGAGGCCGGCCTTCTTGATCACCCGGGGCAACAGATGTTTCTGCGCGATCGCCAGCTTCTCGCTGGTGATGTAGCCCCCCAGGCGGATCACCTCCATGCGGTCCAGTAGCGGCGCCGGGATGGTGTCCAGCTGATTGGCGGTGCAGACGAACAACACCTTGGACAGATCGAAACGCACATCCAGATAGTGATCGAGGAACTCGACGTTCTGTGCCGGATCGAGCACCTCGAGCAGGGCCGATGCCGGATTGCCTTGATAAGAGGCGCCGATCTTGTCGATTTCATCCAGCATGATGACCGGATTGGCCACGCCGACCTCCTTCATAGCCTGCAGAAACTTGCCCGGCATGGCGCCGATGTAGGTGCGGCGATGGCCTTTGATCTCCGCCTCGTCGCGCATGCCGCCAACGGAGAAGCGATAGAACTTGCGCCCCAGGGCCTCGGCGATGGACTGGCCGATGGAGGTCTTGCCGACACCCGGAGGGCCAACGAACAGGACGATGGAACCGGACACCTCGCCCTTCATGGCGCCGACGGCGATGAATTCGAGTATCCGGTCCTTGACGTCCTGCAGGCCCGCGTGGTCCCGGTCCAGCACCTTGCGCGCATGCGCCAGGTCGAGCACATCGGTGGAATAATTCCCCCAGGGCAGCTGGGTCAGCCAATCCAGGTAGTTGCGCGTCACCGCGTATTCCGGCGACCCGGTTTCCAGCACCGACATTTTCTGCATCTCATCGTCGATGCGTCGCTGGGCCGCCACGGGCAGCGTCAGGTTGTGCAGGCGCGCGCGAAAGGTGTCGATCTCCGCCGTGCGATCGTCCTTGGCGATGCCGAGCTCCTTCTGGATGGCCTTGAGCTGTTCGCGCAGAAAATACTCACGCTGCTGGCTGCTGACTTTCTCCTCCACCTTCTGGCGGATATGCATCTGGGTACGGGCAACCTCCACTTCCTTCTTCAGCAGCACCAACACCTTCTCCAGCCGCTCGAGGATGCGGGTGGTCTCCAATACCTCCTGCAATTCCGCCTTGCTCGCGGTGGTGAGGCTGGCGGCGAAGTCCGCCAGGTGCGATGGCTCATCCGGCCCGAAGCGATTGAGAAAGAATTTCAGTTCTTCACCGTAGAGTGGATTGAGGGGCAACAGCTCCTTGATGGTGTTGATGATGGCGACGGAGTACGCCTTGACCTCCGAAAGCTGTGCATCACCCGTCTCGGGATGGTATTCGGCGCGCACCACATAGGGCCGCTCTTGCGACACCCAGTCTTTAATACGAAAGCGCTGCAGACCCTCCACCAGGATCTGCAGTTTGTCCTCATGCTCCGCCACACGGTGTATGCGGCACGCCGTGCCCATGGTGTAAAAATCCTGCGGCCGCGCCGCTTGCGCATCGTCGGTATGCACCAGCACCAACCCCACCACCTTGTGCGGGGTTTCGGTGGCCGCCTCCACCGTGCGTTGCCACGGCCCTTTGTCCACCACCAGGGGAATGGCCTGGGCGGGGAAAAACGGGCGGTTGGCGATGGGCAGTATGTGCAATATCCCCG
>JAYUFH010000017.1:0-1044 GCA_043738765.1 Pseudomonadota bacterium
TGGCCACCTGCCGCAGCGTGTGGAGATCGGCTTTGGCATAGATAAAGCTGGTGTTCAGATCCCGATGGCCCAACACATCGGCGATGGCCTTCATGGGAAAGTCATGCGCGAGGGCTCGAATGGCCCACGAATGGCGCAGGGTCCTGCTCCCTCCTCTGGGCACGGTCACGCCGGCGTCCTGAAAATACTCGCGGACTCGTCGGCTGATGGCGAGGCCGGTGACCGGCCTGAAGGGGGCGTGCGTGGCGAGAAAGACCTGTCGACACGAGCACGTTGGGCGGTGGCGGAGATAGCGGAGAATCGCCTCGCCGACGGAGGCCAGCAGGGGCAGCACGACCTCTTTGCCCCCTTTGCTGGCTCGGATTCGGATCGTGGAGCGAGGCCAGCACAGATCCTCGAGCACCAAGGCCGCCACCTGTGCTCCCCGGATGCCGTACGCCATGAGCAGCAACATCATGGCGTAATCACGGCATCCGACGGGAGAGGCTTGATCGATCCGCGCGAGGATGCGCTGCAGATCGGATTCCTCTAAGCCGCGTGGCAAGGCAGCCAGGCGATAGGTCGGCACTCGGGGAATCATGCCAGAGAAATCCGTGGCTGTGTAGCGGCGCTGCGCACAGAACTGCAGAAAGCCGCGGAGGGTGCTCGCGAGTCGACGTAAGTTGTCGGGGCTCGTGCCGAGGTGTTGTTTCACCGCCGCTTCAAACGTCTCGGCCTTCAGGCCCTTGAGGTACTGACGGGTCACCGCCACGCCGAGTCCTTCCAGGAATGGGCCGAGCTGCCCGCGGATCCGCTGAATGGTTCTCTCCGTCCGCTCACCCTCCTCTAGATAGGTCAGATACGGCTCCAGAACCCAGCTGTAGGAGGTGACGGCTGGTTTGGGGACGTCGGGTGTGAGGACCCCAACGGTCACCAAGTAGGCAAAGAAATGGTTCACCGCTCGCTTGGTATCCATCCAGGTCACGTAATGACTCCTCCGCTTGGAATCCGGCTGGTAGAGGTTCAGAAACGGCTCGATCAGCGAACGGGACACGCGGCGACAGG
>JAYUFH010000018.1:0-20690 GCA_043738765.1 Pseudomonadota bacterium
TGGGCGATCATTCAAACGCGCCCGTATTGCCGCACGGTGCGGCCCTCGCCGCGCGTATCGTGGCAGCCTGGACATCCTCGCCGCGCTATCTGGACGTGAATCGAAAACCCAAAATATTGCCCCTCCGCCATCTGCCGAACCGTGTGAGCTTTGAAGGGCTGGTGCGGGAAACCAAGGCCGATATGCGCGCCAATGTAATCCTCGATGAGTTGGTGCGCGCCGGCGTGGCGGATGTGGATGAAGAGGGCAAGGTACACCTGCTGCGGAGTGCCTATGTCTCGGACATACCCCGAGACAAACTCGTGTATCTCGGCGACAACGTTTCCGATCACCTGCGAGGCGCCCTGCACAATGTGGCGGGCAAGGACAGGCCGTTTCTGGAACGCGCCGTCTACTACGAAGTGGTGGATGTGGATGAACTAGACGCGTTGCGGCCGGAGCTGTATCAGTTGTCCGATGAGTTTCTACAGGCGATCAACCGTCGCGTTATGCCCCTGAACCGCAAGGCCGGCCGCAATGGGAAGAAGGGAGGACGACGCATGCGCATGGGAGTTTATTATTTTGAAGATGATAGCCGGGTGCCGGCAGCAAACCTAAAACGGTCAAAGTCGAAGCGAGGCAAGCACGAATGAGGCCTATCCAACAAACATTTCCGCAGCGGATGCCGATGCTGCTGGCAAGCGTTCTGTTTTGCGCGCTGTCCCTCCCCGCATCGGTCTTGGCGCAGCAGACGGACCCGGGGGGTGGCATCGGTGGAACCGGCATCACCGGATTCGGCGTGGTGCAGAAATTCGGCAGCATCTTCGTCAACGGGCGGGAGTTCTTCTTCGATAAGGCCAGCCGCGTGAGCCGCGAGGGTGTGGCCACAAGTCAGGGGACGCTGCGGCTGGGTGATATCGTCCTGGTGCAAGGCAATGCCGGAAAAAATCCAGGCGCAGGGGCTATTGCGCAAGTCGATGTCCGCGTCGCCCTGCAGGGTCGCGTGCAAGACGTCAACCAAGCGCAGGGGACATTCCGGGTTCTGGGCCAGACGGTTCATGTGGGTTCGGGTACGTACGGAGATTCCGGGACGACGGGATATTCGATCAGCCAGATCCGAGCGGGAGAAATGCTTGCTGTCAGCGGATTGATGCGGGCCGATAGCACGTGGATGGCAACGCGCATCGCTCCATTACGCACACCGGCCGTGAACGCGTTTATCGTGCGTGGCAGTGTCGATGTCGTGGATCGCGAAAAAGGCGCAGTCACCCTCGGCAAGCAGTCATTTGTCATTGAGCCCGCTGGGGTCAGTACAGACATCCAACGCGGTGCGATGGTGCGTATCGCCGGCTTTTATGACCACGGGCGCGTGGTGGTTACGACTATCCGGCGTGAGTCTCAGCTGGCGCTTGGCACGGGACGCCTGGTTGAAATGTCTGGATATGTGCAGGCCCTTTCCAAGACAGGGGAGGTGAAGGCCAACGACGTCACATTGCGTTATAGCCCATCGACCATCATGGTGAATGGCAAAGTCGGCGATCTACAGTCGAACTCGCCCGTTGCGGTGCGCGGTGAGCTGAACGCCGATGGCAGTATTTCCGTGCGCGAGATGGTTATCAACGTTGATCCACGCGAAGTGGTGCTGCCGGAGTTGGAAGCGGTGACGCGGCCATTGAGTCCCAGCGAACGCCATGATTGGGCCGAGAAGGACAGGCCGGATGCCGAGCGGCCGGAGGAAAATCGACCGGAGGTAGAAAAGCCAGAGGTAGAAAAGCCAGAAACAGAAAAACCGGAGATCGAGCGCCCGGAGATGCCGACGATAGAGCAGTGACGGCGGGACAGCATGGTTAAAAATGGAGTCGACGCGATCAAGCCTCAATCCCCGCGCCTCCTTTTCCGCGTGTGCATGTGTTGAAGTTACCAACTTGGCAACAGGTATCGTCGACAGCGTTGGCATTCGCCGGATTCCGATCCGGTATCTGAGTCCATAGTCTATGCTTAAGGTTTGATATACGAATATCCTTCCTGGGACTCCAGGCGGCCCACCTCGGCAATACCAGACGGAACCAGGCCGGCCTCGGGTATCACGCGCGACGTCGGGATACGCCGGACGTCGAGCGTGTTGTGACACACGCGGAATTCCACGCCCTTGGCCGCCAGTGCGGCGACGCGCGGTTCAAATGATTTTCCACCCTTATCCGTCGCACCCTTGAGCAAAAAGTCGATCCCTTCGTTATGCGTCACAACTACTATATGCGCCTTGGGCGTGGCCGCCAGATGAAAGGCGATGTTCTGGAGGGCGACGGCAGCGACATCGGCGGTACTGATCTGGTAGACGAATTTTTCATTGCCAGCGCCCGCCGCGGTTGTGCCCCAAGGGTGCGCGCCCAGCAACACGCCAAGTAATATTCCCAGGATCGCGACACTGGCCGCGATCGCGGCCAGGAAGGTGGTCCGCCAGCGGCGACGCCAACCGCCGTGGATCGATGACTGCAGACGCCGCCGCACATCGCGTTCCACGTCTCGCGGAGTTTCCAGGCCCGCCAGGGCGGTGCGCAGGCGATCACGCAAGGCACGGTGATGCGCGTAGTAGGCCGCGCATGCCTCACACGTGTGAAGGTGTTCGTGCAGGTTGAGATCCGTGACCACATCGAGCTCGTGATCGAGTGAGCCATGGATATAGAGTCTGGCTTTGGCACAATCCATTTTACTGAGCCTCCCGCCGGTGCTGGGCGCGTACATTACGAATCAGAAGTTCCCGCGCCCGCGCCAGGCGCGACATCACCGTCCCCAGCGGGATGTTGAATACATCGGCGATCTCCTGGTAGGACAACCCCTCCATCTCCCGCAGGATCAGTGTCTCCCGATACTCGTCCGGCAGCTGCGCGATTGCGCGGCGGATGGTAATCCGATCTCTCTCGCACTCCAAGGCCTCTTGTGGGGTTTCAGGTACTGCAATGTCGGCCATGGGTGATATGGCCTCCGGGCCATGGGCAGTTTCATCAAACTCGATAAAGCTCGAGGCCGCACCTGCCTCGTGATACTGCCTGTAGCAGGTATTGCGTACGACCGTGAGCAGCCAGGCGCGGCCATTCAGACCACGGAACGAGTCGAAATACTGGAGTGCGCGTAAGCACGCCTCTTGCAGAAGATCGCGGGCGTCGGGTTCGTTGGAGGTCAACCAGCGCGCAAAACGATAGGCGGCATCGAGGTGCGGGAGGATCAACATCTCGAATCGGCGCATTCGATGGTCCTGGTTCAACCACACATCCTCTTTGCCTGTTTCCAGTTAAGACCGGATTGGGTTCCGATTTATTCCAGAATTCTTTTTCTCGATTCCTGGAATATATGTCCGCGCATTGGGGTATGGCAGTGTAAGAGGGTGCGTCTGCCGGCCTTCCGAAACCGAAATCACCATGAGGAACAGACGATGACTATTACACTATTAAGCCGGGTCGTTGCTACGCTAGCCACCGTCGGCATGATTACATTGGCGATGCCGCATGCCGATGCACGGGCGGCCGATACCGGACCCAAGCACAAGGTCGTGATTCAGGTGAGCACGAACGATCCAGAGTCGCAACGGGTAGCGTTAAACAACACGGTGAATCTACAGAAGTACTACGGGATCGACAACGTCGCGATTGAGATCGTTGCCTATGGCCCTGGGCTCGATCTCTTGACTGATAAGAGTGGGCAGGCCGAGCGCGTACGCAGTCTCCTGGCGCAGGACGTGCAATTCAGCGCCTGTGGTATCACCATGAAATCAATTGCCATGAAGACCGGCAAAGCGCCGACCCTGTTGCCCGGTGTCAAGACCGTGGACGCCGGCGTACCGAGAATCATGGAATTGCAGGAACAGGGATGGAGCTACATTCGCCCATAATCCGCTCGTAGCATAGTCTTTGGCAGTGCTCGCAAGGTGATCCTGGGTGGATGGTTGCGGCCTGGGTGATCCGCGCGACGGCACTTCATATTGCGCCGCTGTGCGGGCGCCGAGGTGGTTCGATCACGAACCGACTCCGCATTGTCTTCCCGCAGGACCGGGCGTGTCCTGGTGACCTGGCTGTCATCGATGATTCATGCACTCGCCGAGCTCAATCGCGAATCGACATGCATGCAGATGTGCATAAAACGACAATAAAGGAGAAATCAATAATGATGAATCGGCGTGAGTTTATGTCTCTTGTTTCCGCGGGCGTCGCCGCCAATGTGCTGGCCGGCAATGCCGCGGCGTCGACCGTAAGGAATCCGGCTCCCCGGGCAGTGGTCTTCGACGCATTTTCAATCTTCGATCCACGACCGGTCTTTGCCCTCGTCGAGGAACTCTTCCCCGGCAAGGGCAGTGAACTCAGCAATGCCTGGCGGACCCGGCAGTTCGAGTACCAGTGGTTACGCGCCTTGACCGGGCATTACGCCGATTTCCGGCGCGCGACGGAGGATGCATTGATCTTCTCCGCGAAGCTTCTGAAGTTGGATCTTACTACGGAGAAGCGCGAGCGACTGATGCAGGCCTATATGGAGCTCCGCACCTGGCCGGATGTGCCCGCGGCGCTCGATGCCCTGAAAAGCCAGGGCCTTAGCTTGGCGTTCCTGTCGAATATATCTCCCAAGATGCTGAGCGCCAACATAAAGCACGCCAAGCTGGAGGGCGTGTTCGATCGCGTGCTGAGCACGGACCAGGTCCGCACCTACAAGCCCGATCCACGCGCCTATCGGCTGGC
Source organism: Pseudomonadota bacterium (assembly GCA_043738765.1). Lineage (GTDB taxonomy): Bacteria > Pseudomonadota > Gammaproteobacteria > Acidiferrobacterales > UBA6901 > JANNJF01. The sequence continues at coordinate 4,704 of JAYUFH010000018.1, forward strand.
GATCGACGCCCTGCGGATAAAACGCGAGGAAATCGTGTTTGTACCGTCTTCCGGCTGGGACGCCGCCGGCGCAAAGTGGTTTGGCTATCGGACCTTCTGGGTGAACCATCTCGGACTGCCCCCCGAGGAATTGGGGACTTCCGTGGATGCTACGGGCAACACGCTCGCCGACCTGGCAGGGTTCGTGGGTACATAATATCGCCGATAGACCGGCAGCGTCGTCTACCGGCTCAGACCGGTTGTTGGTTTGCCACCAGTTCAAACAGCCAAGTGCGAAAGGCCACGACTTTACCGAGCGTTGCCCGGTTTTCCGGCATGACCAAGTGGTAACCGAGGGTGGTGGGAATGGAGCTGTCCAGTATTCGCACCAGGCGTCCTGCTTTCAAGTCGTCCATCACCAGACTGCGCCAGGCCAGGGCCGCCCCCAGGCCGCTCACGGCGGCATGCAGTGTCAGATTGGCATCGCCGAAATGCCGGATGCGCAGCGGTGTATCGACGACACCCAGTGTGGCGAGCCAGGTTTCCCAATCCGGGAAGACGCGATTCTTGATATGCCAGTCATCTTCAAGCAAGCTACAGCGGGCAAGATCAGCCGGTGTCTTGATGGTCTCCGCCAGGCTGGGTGCGGCCACCGGAATAATGATCTCTGACATGATGCGTTCGGCCAGCAGGCCGGGATAGTTGCCGGCACCGAGACGTATGGCCAGGTCCACGTCTTCCGTCGAGAAATCCACTAATCGTCGCGTCGCGAGCAAATGTAATTCGACAGCAGGATGACGGGCATGAAAATCATCCAGGCGTGGAATCAGCCAGCGGGCGGCGAAGGCCGGTGTCACCGACACCACCAGGGGCCCTGCGATACGGTCGACCCGCACTTTTTGCATGGCGCGTTCCATCAGATCGAAGGCCTCGGAGACGAGGTGCAGCGCGTCGCGGCAGGGTTCACTGAGCGTGAGCATCTTGCCGCGCCTGAACAGGGCGGCGCCGAGGTACGCTTCCAACAGTTTGATTTGCTGACTGATGGCCGCCGGCGTAACGTGCAATTCCTCCGCGGCGCGGGCGAAGGACTGGTGTCGCGCGGCGGCTTCAAAAACCCGCAGGGCATTCAGGGGTGGGAGGTGGCGGGCCATTAGCTTTTCTTAAGATTACCTCAACGAAGTCTAGCTTGTGTCCTGGGCTATCCTCAACATAAAGTTCCACCCCGTTAATTTTTTCTGATCGGAACCACCCATGGGCACCTCCACCGCTTACCTTCTCGTGCTGTTTTCCGCCGTTTTCTGGGGCGCCAATTTTGTCCTGGCAGGGCCGGTACTCGCCGACCTGACGCCGCTGTGGGCAGCGGCGCTACGATTTCTACTGGGCGCGACATTGATGTTCATCATCGCCGCTATACGCCGAGAGGATTTGTTCAGCCCCCTGCGCCGCCATGCCGGTGCCTACCTGCTGCTGGGTTCCGTCGGCATTACGGCGTTCAACCTGTTTTTCTTTTACGCCCTGGAGGCGACCTCCGCCAACAGCGCCGCGCTTATTATGGCCACCAACCCGCTGCTCACGACCCTGCTGGCGGCCGTGGTGTTGGGCGAGCGGCCGACGCTGCGCCATCTTCTGGCGCTGCCTGTGGCGTTGATGGGCGTCGCGGTGGTGATCGCTCAAGGGGATATGAATAGGCTCGCCGCCCTGCACGTGGCGCGCGGCGACTTGCTGATGCTGGCCGCCAACGTGTCGTGGGCGTTCTACAATGTTCTCGGACGCCGTTACATGCCGCACGTTTCGCCCCTGGTCAACACCACCTGGGCGATGGCGGTAGGCGCCTGCCTGTTGACCGCTATCGCCCTCGCGAGCGGCGCGCCGGTGGGCGCCCTGGACACCAAGGCAAGCCTGGCCTTGGCGATGATGGTGGTGGGGGGCACGGTGCTGGCCTATTTGTTCTGGAGCATAGGCATCGCGCGGTTAGGCGCGGCACGCACGGCCATTTTTCTCAATCTCGTGCCGGTCTTTGCCATGTTGATCGGTACGTCTCTGGGAACACCGCCCACCCTGGCTCAATTGGCCGGTGGACTGTTGGTGCTGGGGGGCGTTAGCATATCAATGCTGCCGGTGCGTCGCACGAAATTTGCCTGAGATGATCCAATAGGAACTGTAAACCTGAAGGATTCGACATGAATACAAACGAAATGCGTATCGCTGACCATAAGGCAGACCTCGTCGCCAACGAGGGGGGTATACTCGACGAACTCCTGCCGTTGCCAGGCGCAAAGGTTCTGGAACTTGGTTGCGGCAAGGCTGAGAAGACCCGCGTCGTCGCCCAGAAAGCCGCCTCGGTGTTCGCCCTGGAAGTGGACGAAATTCAACTCGCGAAGAACCGGCAGATCATGGATCTGCCGAATGTGCGTTTTGGCCAAGGCGGGGCCGAAAAAATACCCGCGAGCGATTCTGACTTCGACGTTGTCCTGATGTTCAAGTCCCTGCATCACGTGCCGGTCGAACAGATGGACAATGCATTTTCTGAAATTCATCGTGTGTTAAAGCCCGGCGGGCTCGCCTACATCTCGGAGCCGGTGTACGCGGGGGACTTCAATGATATCCTCAGGCTCTTCCATGATGAAAAGACGGTGCGCGAGGCTGCCTTCGCCGCCGTGAAGCGCGCGGCAGCGTCGAAGCGGTTAACGCTGGTGGCACAAAAGTTTTTTCTCAGCCCGATGCACTTCGATGACTTCTCTCAGTTCGATGATCAAGTGCTCAAGGTGACCCATACGGAGCACAAATTGTCGCCCGGAACTTTCGAGGAGGTACGCGTGAAATTCAACAGTCACATGACCAGGAACGGGGTGGAGTTTCGTATGCCAATTCGTGTCGACTTGCTCAGAAAGGCCGAGGCATAGAACCGGCTGGTTTAACGGCCAAACCCACTCACTGGATATTTTGCAGTGGCTGGGTTTGATGCCGTCACTCCACAAGACGCTGCCGTAGTGTAGTCGGCAGGATTGCCATTATTCAGGTGTTTCATCGCCAGTCCTGACACCGATGTACCTAAAGAAAAATTACGGTTCGCCGGTTCGTCGGGACCGATTCGGCACAATTACCTGATAGGAGTCGCCCGTGGAATCTGATCGTTACAAACGCGGTTGGGAAAAGCTCAAAGAAATCGACGGTCACGCCGGAGAGCGGGTCATTGAAGCATTGAAAGACATCGCGCCGGATCTTGCCCGCTACACCATCGAGTTTCCATTTGGCGATGTTTACTCCCGTGGCATTCTTACCCTCAAGGAACGTGAGATCGCCACGGTAGCGGCATTGGCGGCCTTGGGCAACGCGCAACCCCAACTCAAAGTGCATATTCACGCCGCGCTGAATGTCGGCTGCACCAGACAGGAAATAGTGGAAATCATGATACAAATGGCCGTGTACGCGGGGTTTCCCGCCGCATTGAATGGCATTTTTGCAGCCAAAGAGGTCTTTGCGGAACGCGATGGCGAGGGTAAGACAAATTAATTGCGCTTAATATTTCATACAGTGGATAGAGAGGCCACCCCGCCTGTTGTCTGCTGAGTTAAAACGTTACGCTCAAATTCACCCACAGGCACCGGTCTATATCCTGTTGCTGACACAACGCCGTCAGCAGGCTGTTTGTAAGATGCTGCTGTATGTCGCCGCCATCGCGAAATAGAATAAAAGAGAAAGAAACCTACCAACCCCCTTGAGGACGCCATTGATGAGCACACAGGTGGATTGCATATTTAAAGTAACCGGCTGGGATGAAAAACCGTATCAGGAATTCGAGGATGGCGCCAAACTCACCCGCGCAAAGGTAACCCAGGCCTATGAGGGTGCCCTCATCGGCGAGGGCTCGGTCGAGTTCCTCATGTCCCATGCCGCCGATGGCACGGCGGTTTTTGTCGGCATGGAACTGGTGCAGGGGACCCTGGCGGGAAAATCCGGCAGCTTCGTCATACAGCATGCCGGTACCTACGATAGCCGCGGCGCGCGCAGCACCTGGTCGATCGCCCCCGGTTCAGGTACCGGCGAGTTGGCGGGCATTACCGGCGCGGGGAGTTACGTCGCCACCAGTAAGTCCGTCCCGGTGTCGTTCAGCTACGACTTTTCGCCAAAACCTTAACTAAAGGAGAGCACCGATGAACCATCCCCTCGTCAACATCGCCGATATCGAACTGCAACCCCGTCCCGCGGCCTTCGCCGCCACCGGGGCCGCCGCCGAACGCTACGACGCGCGCATGGGTATGGTTGCACCGCGCCTCGGTGCGCAGAAGCTGGGTTACAATATCACCGCCGTGCCACCCGGCAAGCGCGCCTTTCCGTTTCACAATCACCGCGTCAATGAGGAAATGTTCTTTGTCCTGGAGGGCGCGGGGGAGATTCGTATCGGTGACGCGGTGTATGCGCTGCGTGCTGGCGATATCGTTGCCTGCCCCGCGGGCGGAAAAGAAACCGCGCACCAGATCGTCAACACCGGCAAAGATGAGTTGAAATACCTCGCGGTCAGCACCAAGCAATCACCGGAGATCGCCGAATACCCCGACTCCGGAAAATTTGGCGTGTTGGCCGAGTATCCCGCCGGCCCGGATGGCAAGCCGTCAATGTTCCGCTTTGTCGGGCGCGAAGACCTCGGCATCGACTACTGGAGTGGCGAGTAACACGCCCACTCAAGCCCGCCCAGCATCACCCTAGCCAAGGTTGACCCGGTCACCAAGGCTGGCGCGATATAGCCTGACGATTCGAGGGGGTTGGCGCGTACTGAGTGACCCTGCGCACTTGTCAAGCTGAGACACTGCCTACAGCGTGATAGCTGTGAGTGATACACCGACTCAGTCCAGGAGATTTCTCGCCCAAACCTGGCAGGGGCGCGTAAACCCTGAATCTGGCCAGTATGGGCCGCGCAGCGACACCCTCGACCACGCCGCCATACTCAAAAAGAGGGAACGCACGCTGGCATGTCGTGTCGAACGCTAAGCATGCCTCGGAGAAGAATAAGATGAAATCGACTACCGCCCCCAACGACACCTTGTTTGTCCTGTTCGGCGCCGGCGGGGATCTTTCCTGGCGTCTGGTGGTGCCGGCCCTGTTCAACCTCTTTCTCGATGGACACCTGCCAAAACATTTTCAGCTGATCGCCGCGGATCGTTCCGACAGCAACGACGCCGCCATTGCCGAGCATTACCACCAAGGCATTACGCAGAATTCACGCCGCGGTCCGCCGGCACCAGCGGCCTGGCAGGCCTTCGCCAGCCTGATTCACTACACCAAGATCGACGCCACCGACCCGCAGAGTTTCAAGCAACTGGCTGCGGTCCTGGACGCGCGTGCCGCGGCGTGGGAAGGCCAGGCGGAGCGCGTGTTTTACCTTGCCACACCGCCTTCGCTGTTCGAGACGATCGCCGTCGGTCTCGGTGCGGCCGGACTGGCGCAGGATCGCGAACATGTGCGCCTGGTCGTGGAAAAGCCCCTCGGCAACGATCTGGCGTCCTTCCACGAGATCAACGACGCGCTGTGCCGGATATTTGAAGAACGCCAGCTCTTCCGCATGGATCATTTTCTCGGCAAGGAAACCGTGCAAAATATATTAGCCATGCGGTTTGCGAACCCGATATTCGAACCGATATGGAACCGGCGCTACGTGGACCACGTCGCGGTCACCGTGGCGGAAACCTTGGGTGTAGAGAAGCGCGGCGGTTATTATGAACATGCCGGGGCACTGCGTGACATGGTGCAGAATCATCTGTTCCAGTTGTTGTGCCTGGTCGCCATGGAGCCCCCCGTGGCCTATGACGCCGATGACATCCGCGGGAGAAAAGTCGATGTCCTGCACGCCCTGCGTCCCATACCGCACGACGCCGTGAATAGCGTCGCGGCACGCGGCCAGTATGCCGAAGGCTGTATCCAGGGCGCGAAACTGCCGGCTTACCGCAACGAGCCGGGTGTCGACCCGCACTCCAACACCGAGACCTATGCGGCACTCAAGCTGTATGTCGACAACTGGCGCTGGCAGGGTGTGCCGTTTTATTTACGCACTGGCAAACGCCTCACGGCCAATGTCTGGGAAATCTCCATCCGCTTCCGCGATGTGCCGCACCGGTCGTTCCCCGCCTCCGTGGGTTTGAATGCGCAACCCACGCGGCTTGTCATTCAAATGAATCCGGAGCAAGGTATTGTGCTCAAATTCATGGCCAAGGAGCCGGGTCCGGGGTTGCGCCTGCGTCCCGTCGACATGCGTTTCAGTTATCAGGAGGCCTTTCAGATGGACATACCCGCCGCCTACGAAACCCTGCTTTGGGATGTGATGGTCGGCGATGCCACCTTGTTCATGCGCGCCGATCAGGTGGAGGCCGCGTGGAAACTCCTGATGCCGGTGCTGGATGTGTGGGCGGAAAATCCAGCGACGGATTTTCCCAACTACGCCGCCGGATCCTGGGGGCCGGAATCGGCGGATCTGCTGCTGGCGAGCGACGGACACAGCTGGCTGACACCGACCCTCGCAAAGACATAGCGCTGCGTGCGCGACAAAGGAGCAACAAATCCAATGATAGATACCGCGGCTGATTCCACCACACACGCACAGGCGCCCGGCGCCCCGGGTATTCCACCCACCTGGTGCAGCAGTGCCAAGGAGGCAGTCGGCTGTGCCTTGGGGTCATCACGCCTGTGGTTCACCCTCGGAGGCGGCATTGTGAACGAGGTGTTTTATCCGCGCGTCGACACGCCGCAGATACGCGATCTTGGCTTCATCGTCGCCGACGACCAGGGTTTCTGGGTGGAGGTGAAGCGCATGAACAGCCATACCCTGGTCTGGGCGACACAGGGTATACCAGCGGTAGAGATCGTTCACCAACATGATCGTTTCAAACTCACGCTGCGGGTCGCACCCGATCCTAAGCGCGATGTATTGCTGGTGGAGATTAAGCTTGAAGGCGAGTCGGGCCTGAGACCGTATGTCCTGCTCGCGCCGCACCTGGGCGGTAGCGGGTATAACAATCAGGCCGAGGTAGGCGACTATCGCGGACGTCGCGTGTTGTGGGCGGAACAAGGTCCCTTTGGTCTGGCCCTGGCCGCGGTGGATAATGGTCAGCGCGATGCCTGGCTGCGCACCAGCGCGGGATATGTCGGCGTCAGCGATGGCTGGCAGGATTTTTCCCGCAACGATCGCATGCGGTGGCAATACGCCTACGCCGGCCCCGGTAACGTGGCGTTGATGGGTGAACTCCCAAGACAGGCAACCCTTGCCTTGGGTTTTTCCAGTAGCAAAGAGTCGGCGGCCACCCTGGCAGTTTCCGCCTTGCTGCAGCCCTTCGCGGAGCCTTGGCAACAATTGATCGACGATTGGTCGGCCTGGCATCGCCGCTGCGAGGCACAAAGCGATAGCCAGCACGACATTGCGCAAGCCCTGCGCGAGCAGTTTGTCACGTCGGCCATGGTGTTGCGCGTCCACCAGGACAAAATCTACCCTGGGGCGATGGTGGCCAGCCTCAGCGTCCCCTGGGGCAATACCCGCGACGAACGCGGCGGTTATCACCTCGTGTGGCCGCGCGATCTGGTGGAGAGCGCCGGCGCACTGCTGGCCCTCGGCGCCGAAGACGAGGCACGGGATATTCTGCGTTATCTCATCGCCACCCAGCACGCCGATGGGCATTGGTATCAGAACCAGTGGCTCGGCGGGAAACCCTATTGGCAGGGCGTGCAACTCGACGAGTCCGCATTTCCCGTCCTGCTCGCGGCGGCGCTGGCGGAACGCGACGCACTGCAAGGCATCGCGGTCGCGGACATGATCTCGCGGGCACTCGGGTTTATCGCGCGCAATGGACCCATCAGCCAGCAGGATCGTTGGGAAGAGGATGCCGGGATCAACGCGTTCACCCTGTCCATTTGCATCGCCGCCCTGGTGGAAGGGGCCGGGTGGCTGGATGACCGGGCGCGTGAGTTCACCCTGTCCCTGGCGGATTATTGGAATGCGCATATCGAGGACTGGACCGCGGTCTATGACACAGCACTTGCCCGCCGCATCGGTGTAGTGGGTTACTACATTCGCAACGCCCCCACGCAGCGGGAGATCAATCCACGCGCGTTACTCGACGTGCTGCCTATCAAGAATCTGGCTCAGGATCCGTCACTGACCGCCGCGGATCAGGTCGGTATCGATTGTCTGCAACTGGTGCGGTTCGGCCTGCGCCGCGCCGATGATCCACTGGTACTCGATAGTTTGCGGGTTATCGATGCACTGCTGAAAGTGAATACGTCGAGCGGGCCTTCCTGGCATCGCTACAATGGTGATGGTTATGGCGAGCACAACGACGGTTCGCCCTTTGATGGTGTTGGTCAGGGTCGGGTCTGGCCCTTGCTCACCGGTGAACGTGGTCACTACGAACTCGTGGCCGGAAAAGATCCGCTACCCTATCTGCAAGCCATGGTGGCCATGGCGGGTGCGGGCGGCATGTTGCCGGAGCAGGTATGGGACAGCGAACCCATTCCGGCGCGCGGACTCTATCCAGGCCGTCCCAGTGGCTCTGCCATGCCCTTGGTCTGGGCACACGCTGAATACATCAAGTTGATGACCTCCCGAAAACTTGGCCGCCCCTACGATAGGCCCTCTGCCACCTGGCAGCGTTATCAGGGACAACGCCCCGTGATAGAGCATGTCATGTGGCTGCCGCAGGCGCCGATTCAGGAAATTAGCGTTGGACAAATGCTGCTCATTGGCATGTACGAGCCGGGCATTTTGCATTGGGGCCTCGATGGATGGCAATCGACAAAGGACGCGGCCACACAGGACACCGGGCTTGGATTGCATGTGGTGGAACTTAAGACTGAGACACTGCGGGCCGGGCAGCGCATTGATTTCACCTTTCGTCACGTGGACTCGGGGGAGTGGTCGGGTCACGACTACACGATAGCGGTGGAGAGCGGTGAAGTGAGAGGCTGAGCACGCGCTTTGGTCATTGATTAATTTCCTGTTCGATAGAGGATGTCCATTCACTGATCCAGCCGCCAAATCGTGTGTACTGTTTTTCTTCCTCGCCTTCCGCCGCAGCGGGGAGGCAAACCCATGAAACGTGGCCATCACTTTTTACGAATGACCGCAACTAGTCCAACAATAATCAGAAGTACAACCAGTATCATCAATAATCCGCCCCACCCGCCCATGTAACCCGTTCCCCAGCTTCCCATCCAATCACCTTGCATCATGGCCATCACCCCTTAAGTATTTTGATTTCTGCTTATCGTTACGCCAGGCGATGGAAAATAATGACCGCCCGCGGAAAATGCCCTGAGTGCCGGGACCTTTATGCTTTCTACGGTACTGACTGTAATTCATCGGGCAGCTAATGCCGCTTTTCGGTGCTTTTATGTTCTTTTCCTGCGCCCACGTCCGGAGCGCTTTTCGTATCACCTCCCATCATGCCGCCGTCCTTCATGGACTGCATATGCTGGTGCATCATCTTCGTGTGCTCTTGCAGGAGTCGTTCGCGATCCTGCGGATTCTTCGCATCCATAATCTTGTGCATTTGCTCATGCATCTTCAGCATGCCTTCCTGCATCACGCTCATTTTTTTGTCCATGTCTTGCTGGTTTTTCATTGTATTCTCCGAAAGTGAAATTGCCAGACAACTTTAGAATCCAGGATATACGTGGTTAGGGTTGCACTGATAGTCCAGGCCGCTCAGTGCGATATCGAACGTGCGCTTACTTGATTGATAGTCGGACCGTCCTCGATATGGATATCGTTCTTTTCATTAAAGGAACGAATACCGGGGAAATTAGCGGGCGCTATTCCTTTAGCGCCGCCGGCTTATTTATGAATTGCATCCTTGGCTTTATCAACGGACTCGTCGATTTTTTCACCGGCCTTTTCCATCGGCCCCTTGGGGTTAACCGCGTCTTGAATTTTCTCAACGGCGGTTTTCTTTTCGCAAGCGAAAAGACCAGTTGTGATCAACAGGCTGAGGGACAAAATGGACAACTTTTTTAAGTTAGATATGCGCATACTCCAATCTCCTTACGGCCGCGCCGTGTTGGCGAACCGGATTAGTGAATTTACCGAAGGCTCAAAATATTTTCGTCAAGGACCAACGCAACAGGGCAGCCGGACAACCAGGCACCCAAAAGCCACTCATATGCTCCGCCATCCGGAGACATGATTAATAATGTGCCGTACACAGGTTCCGAATTTAACGGAACCCAAAGTACCCGAGGACGAACAGCACAATGACGACAAGTCCGACAATGTAAATGATAGAGTTCATGTTATTCCTCGACTGTCTTGAGATAGAAGATTCTGCCTGGCGACTGCGAAACAGATTAACGGGAAGCGTAAAATGAGCCCTCCCCGAACAGAACCGGGCTCTTCCGGTCTTCTCACTGCATGGCGTGCGACTGTCTAAATAAGGTCAGCCGTCTTTTTGAATTTCATCATCGAGATCGGTATGGCCTTGGATGTCATCCTTGAGATCGCCATAGCCGGCCTGGATCCTACCCACAATTTTTTGAGACCGTCCTTTATTTTCCAATTGTTTGTCGTGGATGAGCTTGCCGCTTATTTCCTTGACCTTGCCTTTTGCCTGGTTGGTTCGACCTCTGAATTGATCCTTGTTCATAAATGACCTCCGGTATCGTATGTTGAGAATTTTCCGCACCGTCATACCCGGCGACACGGCTTCGTTGACTGTTCACAGCTTGTGCCCTGAAACACGTTTGATCGGTGCGGTGGCCCACACGAGACCTCAGGGGCTGACCACGATGACCGTTCTCGTGCTGCCGGACAGCACACACGTCACATACGGGGCCTGGTCTTGCGCCACCAGGTAACGCAACGAAATACAGCAACGCTGCAACACCAAGCATCGGAGCGCGTAGGGGGTTGCTAATGTGTCGCCGGGTTTATGCCCAGCCAGGCTATACACCACTGCTTCGAACCACATCCGCCGGCGATACAGGTTCGCGCAGTTTGGTTCGCGCCATTATTGTTTGCATATCATAAGCAAACCTGGATGCGCGATTCGCTGCGTCGCCGATCCGCTGGCCCTTTAGCGCCAGGATACCTTCCAGCCTATGGCGCGTCGGCGCGTCCTGATCGTGGAGATGCTGAATAATGTCGCGGCAACCTTTGATGGAGATTCGTCGTGCGATCAAGTCTTCGTTGACCATCTTCACTAGCGACTCACCCTCCAGGTATTCCGCATGGATTCGCTCAGGCCAATCCTGGACCTGAGTGAATGGAACCTGGTTTGCTCTGCTCGTCATATTTATACTCCCTGTACTGTGCCGGTATTTACTTGAGGTGTATGTCGTTCCTGACAGACTTAACGCCCTTTACGAAACGGGCCACTTCTGAAGACACGGTCGATGTTCAAAGAACAATGGCAAAAATCGTCTCTCTTTACTGGGCGATCTGCACTGGGCGCGGTGTCGCGTTTCCAGAAACAGCTTAGCGCTCACGTCCTGTGAAAACTGTTCGGTATCGTACACAGAAAAGCCTGGGTCCAAATGGACGCGCGCCCACTCTAACAAATTGGCGGAGGGATCAGCGTCTCCTGACAACGTCTGCCCGAGATGGCAATTCGCGCCGCGGCAATCTGTCCGTATGCAAACTTGGAATGCTTAAGATTGAGCATGTGGCATCCAAAAGTCGGTACGTTTTCGTACAGTGGAAGATGAGTGAAATGCACGCGAACGCGAGACCTGCGAGGCTCTCTTCACTAGCGTGGTCTCCTGGCCTGGTTGAATAAAAAAAATGGTGCGGAGGGGGACCGCACCGCAAAGGGAGAATTGTGCAGCAGCTTGGGTCTGCCCGGGGACGTACCGGCCTCATTGGCGTTAACTCCAAACGGCTTGCCGACAGGCGCGACGAACTCGCGTACGCGCTGCTGGCATACCTAAAATCCTGTGGAAACAGGTTTCAGATGTGCAGGGAGAAAATTCTAAACGATTCACCGGCCGACTCTGTACGTTAGCTAACATAGCTTGAACTTAGAAAGGCGTAGCCCCGGATCTAGCCCCGGGTCGGACCTTCCCTGCTCATTGATTTCCAGGAAAAATGAAAACATAATACAGGCCCCTGGCAGGCCTTATTCAAGCTTTCCGGAGCCTGAAACCAGGCGCCCCGTTGGCTGGCGCAATACAATTAGATGTAGCCCGCGTTCACTCTTTCCTGGCAACAGACATTATCTCGAACTGTGGCGACAAATGACTGCATCAGGTTGTTAACCAGCGCCGTGCTTCACTCGGGAACGGCGCGAAGCGCAATTCGACGCACGTTGGTAGGGATACGAAAGCACAGCCAGTCCTGAGACGATCAAGGGGCTTCAACTGTGAAAGCCGCAACAGGCCAGCGCACGCGTCCGATGTGTAATCGGGTGTGAGTGACAGCAGTTCTCCACGGCGTATCCGGGCTGCGTGTTTGAGCGGATGGCTCAGGAGCGCGATCTGGCGATGGTTAAGGTGGAAAGCAGCGAATTTCAAGGTTGAGCACCCGCTGCGGTAATTATTGATCTTTCCCTAAACGCTTGACACTCAAAACGCCAATTCCGCCTGCTTCTAGAACGCCATGACCAGTGTCGGTCGCCGCTGCATTGACTTGAGCATGCCGCATGCGGTGTCAGACAGGTGATCGAGATCATGCGCGCAGAAGTTCGCCAGGGCGTGTTGCTTGAGATACGCCCAGAGATATTCGACCGCCGAGCCAGGGAGAGCAAAGCGATGGCGAGAAGCCCCCGATAGCGGGGTAGGTGGCCCAGCGTAGACCCATATTTATGGACTCGTCCCAGGCACAGGAGGTTGGGGCTAAGAATACGTCGCGAGACCGAAGGTACTGGGCACACGGAAGTGCCCAGTGTTTTACTGAGGGCAGCGACACTACGGGGCCGCTACACAACGTTGGAAGAGACGCACGCTTGCAAATGCAAGAGTCCTGAATTAACATTTGTTAATGCTAATTTCACAAGTGATGAGTATCCTGCGGGACACAGGATTATCGCCTGAAGAATTCGGGAAGGTGATCGGTGTTTCCGGGATGACCGTGCGGCGATGGCTGAAGAAACCCAAACGGACAGTCGTTCCGAGGGTCTATATTCCGGCCATCCGTGACGCCTGCTACATGTTTATCTCGGAAGGACGGCTGAACGCGAACGATTTATCGGTTCGGACACTTCTGTCTGAAGCGCCCTCCAGTGAGTATCGGGCAGCCTTGCATAATCTTGGTCTTCAATACGGTTTTGGGGTCGATGAAACGACGTCGCAGGACCAAATTCTTGTCGGTCTTTCTCAGATCGGCTCTCAAACCAAAAAGCGGTCCGAGGTCGACGAGAACCGGAAAAAGCTATTCTCGTACAAGAAATTCGGCAAGGAATGGTCTGAGCGAATTACAACATTATGGAGAGTCGTTCATTCCAAGAAGCTCGGCTCCCTGGATAAGGTTATAGCTTATGGGGCACTCTTTTATCTCCTGACGCCTATCGATTTCATACCCGATCATATTCCGTTTTTCGGTCTGCTCGATGATTTCGGTGCGCTGGGTATTGCAGCTGCCTATTATGCCAAGAGATTTGAGGGGACTTTTTAACACCGGTTGTCTCTTGTCGCTCCTGGCGACATGTCAGGGATTCGATTGACGGCAGAGAAATCAGCACGGCTGGGAAGTCAGGAAAACATTAAATACAGAAAATCAGCAGCGAGACGGTGATGCCACCGTGCCGAAACAAAAATTCTTGTCTCGAATCGACACGTGATATCCAGAATGCAATGTTTAAGCGGACACAACTAGATTCTCCTACCCGGCCACTTCGGTCTCCAAGAGGCGCTCACGTCCTGGCGGTTCTGCTGTATGTTGGTTTTTCGGCCATTACGATGACTGTGCCAGCAGACACGGGTCCGGATGCCCAGCCCATGGAGCTTGAAGACCTTGTCCAGGAGATGCGTCTGCACAATCCGCAAATGGAGCAGGCGTTGCAGAATTACTTGGCTGCAAAAGCTGTGGTTCCGCAGGTATTGGCACCGAGCAACGCACAGATCGGGTTCATCGAGAATCCGGTTCCCAATTCGCCGTTCAACATCGGAAAATCGCAGGGCTTCAACTACACCCTGACCCAGCCTTTTCCATTCCCCGGAAAGAAAAATCTTGCTGGCTCGATCGCGCAAGACCAGGCCGACATTGCCTATGTCCAGACAAGTAACCTGTACAACCAGTTGCTCGCGCAGCTCAAGAACGCCTTCTATCAGTACCTTCTTCTGAATAATCAGCTTGAGGTATCACACGATAACATCCAGCGACTTGAGCAGATCAAGGGAATTGCAAAGATCCGCTATGCCAACAACGCAGCGGCATATGTGGATTACCTGAATGCGCAGGTGGCGCAAAGCGGTGCGCAGAATGACCAGTTCGCCACCCAGCGCCAGATCGATACGGTGCGAGAGATCATCAACACGATGATTGGGCGCAATCCCACGACGCCGCTGACCCTCAAGGGTGAAATACCCACGAGCCGGCTCCCGAAAAAACCCCTCCAGGAAGTGGAGGGCATGGCGTTGGATAACCATCCCAGCGTTAAGGCTGCTTCGCTTCAGGTCAAGGCAGCGCAGACAGGAGTAAGTCTGGCGAGGCTTAACTATCTTCCGGACTTTCAGGTGGTCCTCACGGCGATCAGTGACAAACCGCCATCGGGGTTCCGTCAAGTGAGTAACTATGGCGTCGAATTTGACGTGATATTGCCGACTTGGCTTTTAAACAAGGAGCGCGGCGGCCTCGATCAAGCGAATGCCAATCTGCTTGCAAGCCGGGCGGGCAACACCGCGACCCGACAGCAAGTTATGCTGAATGTCGATGCCAGCTACAATGCGCTGGCGCAGGCCGTTAACCAAGTGAATTTCATTCGCAGCAAACAGCTTTTGGAAGCAAAAACGGCGTATCGACTGGCACTGACCAACTACAGCGCCGGCGGAATGTCATTTTCCGACATGCTTCTGGCACAGAGCAATCTGCGCAATACAGAGCTGGCACTGATACAAGCGCAGAACAATTCGGTGCAGGCGTACACGACCTTGACCGCCGCTGTGGGGACAAACATTGAGTAACAAAAGAGATTTTGTGCGTAACATTTTCCGGCTAATGGCATTTGCCGCCGTGTTGGGGATCGGCATTTATATGGGCCGAGCATCGCATGACCGGGCGAAGGCCGCGAATGCATCTCAACCACCCGCTTTTTTGACGTCGGCGGAACCGGGAAAGCCATCGGAACCTGCCATTTTGCAGGTGCAGGCCCCAGCAGGCGGCTTTGATCCAAAGTACGTTCGCAGCGAACTCGTCAAAAAGGTGCACGCGCCGCAAACAATTCCGGTTAGCGGCAAGCTTGTCTTTAACGTCGAGCGTCTGCATTTGGTATCTGCACGCGTGGTCGGCCGACTCGACACAATCCTGGTGTTTGAAGGCGCCAATGTTACGACCGGTCAGCCGCTCGCCGAGCTTTACAGTCCCGATTTCATATCCGCGCAAAGTGAGTATCTTCTGGCACGCAATACCGTTAGGATCTTTTCGGACTCCGGATCGGCTGATTTGTTAAACGACGCGCGCGCAACCGAGGAATCGGCACAGAATCGTCTACGGATACTCGGGGCGAGCGATCAGGATATCGCGCGGCTGGCAAGTACAGGCACGCCATCGACACATCTCGCCATACGCGCACCCATTAACGGAAAGATCATCAAACGGAATATGGATCCGGGCGCCTATCTCAACATCGGCGATGCATTGATGAGTATCGCAGACACGAACCAATTGTGGTTCGTGGGTAATATCTATGAACAGGATCTCGCCAAAGTTCGTGTGGGTCAGCAGCTGCAGATCCAAGCTGCTGGTTTTCCCGACCAGCGCTTTGGTTGCCGGGTCAACATGATCGCGGCCAGCATCGATGCTACGACGCATACCCTTCCGATTCGCTGCGACATCTCCAATCCAAAGGGCGCATTGCGACCGGAGATGTTCGTTACGGC
>JAYUFH010000019.1:0-1042 GCA_043738765.1 Pseudomonadota bacterium
CGCTGGCGGAAGCAACCTCACTGCGCCCGCCGCCCCGTTCCCAGATCCGAACCGCAGCGTCGCAACCTTCGCGATTGCGCAAGGCTATGCAAGCGAAGAAGCGTTCTGGACGTACGTCATTCAACACCCCGAGGTGACGTGGGCCAAGAACATCGGTGATTACATCCGCGCCGGGTTCGGAAGGTGATCCTGGTTGATAGACTTCCGGGCATATGGACTGGTATCTAGCTGCCCCTTTTATCTATGACGCAAACGACCTGTGGCTGACGAGCTTTGTGCCGGAAGCGACAGGTCGTTTTCATGCCGTTCCTGCAACTTACCAGCACAACCGTTCGCGTCGCCTCACCGGGCTGGGTGGCTGGGCTGACTACTTCCAACACGGCGCCCGCGTGTGGCGTGCGGCCCGGCAAGCCGCTACCGTTCCAAGCGGCATCCTCACCTGCTTTCCGCAACTGCCGCTCACCATCGGTTTGCAAAAACGCCTGGCGCGATCCGACATTCCGATCGTGGCGTGGACCTTCAATGTGGGCACCTTGTACGGAGGTGCGCGATTGAAATTGGCCAAGGCCGGCTTCGCGGCAGTGGACCGCTTCATCGTGCATTCACGCGCCGAAATCAAGACGTGCAGCGAGTGGCTCGACTTGCCCGCTGAGCGGTTCCAGTTCGTGCCACTGCAACGCGCAGTCCCCGAACTCGAGAGCGCCGAAGACCATCAGCACCCCTTCATTCTTTCGATGGGGTCGGCACACCGCGACTACCGGCTTCTCTTTGCCGTGCTGGCAGAGCTGGGCTTGCCAGCGATCGTGGTGGCCGGCGCGCATGCGGTGCAGGGCCTCACCGTGCCATCGAATGTGGAGCTGAGGTCGGGGCTGTCAGAAGATCAATGCCATGCGTTGTTGCAGCGCGCCCGACTGAATGTGATTCCGGTGGCGAACCGGACGACCGCTTCCGGGCAGGTCAC
Source organism: Pseudomonadota bacterium (assembly GCA_043738765.1). Classification (GTDB taxonomy): domain Bacteria; phylum Pseudomonadota; class Gammaproteobacteria; order Acidiferrobacterales; family UBA6901; genus JANNJF01. The sequence continues at coordinate 962 of JAYUFH010000019.1, forward strand.
CTTGCTCGACGCGATGATGTCGGCGCGGCCCGCCATCGTCACCTCCTGCCCTGCCAGCGTCGACTACGTTGTCGACGGCGT
>JAYUFH010000020.1:0-1042 GCA_043738765.1 Pseudomonadota bacterium
GGTTCCCGATAGGAAAAAAAATGGCGTAGCGGCGAGTGGATGACCAGGGGCAGGATAAACTTCTGCCTGAGGCGCGGCACGTTCCATCCGTCATAGAAAAATGTGGCCGACAGTGCGGCGACTGCCCGTACACGCAGGGGATGATGGGCGGCCAATTTCAGGGCCAACAGCGCACCCATGGACAAACCCGATACCATCACGGTTTCACACTCCTGGTTGAGAAATTCCAAGGCGGTCTCGAGCGAGGCATACCAGTCTGTCCAGCGGGTCTTCTTCAATTCCTTCAATGAAGAGCAGTGTCCCGCCAGCTGCGGACAGGCAACGGTGATCCCCTGGCTCGCCAGCTTCCGCGCCAGGGATTTCATCTCCATCGGCGAACCGGTGATTCCGTGGACCAGCAACACACCGGTATTTCCGCGCTTTTCATAGATGCCGTGGCGCCCAATAGCGGTGACGGGCAATGTCTTGACGTTCGATGTCATTCGTCCTAAATTCCTTAAAAAAAATAAGCATGGCGACATACGTAATGTCTGGTTATGTAGGGTGGGCATCGCCCACCGCAACACGCCAACCGACGCCCCTGATGGTGGGCAATGCCCACCCTACAACGACCACTACCCCGATTATGCGGCGTTATTTATTATGTCGCTATGTTTAGCTCAAACAGCGCCACAGCGGCGAAACAGCGCCTCGAGCAGTTCGATGCCCAGATCGATCTCGTCTTCAGTGATCTCGAGGGACGGTGCCAGGGTGAAAACATTCTTGTAATAGCCGCCGACGTCGAGCACCAAACCGTAGTTCTTTCCACGTGCCGGGATATCGCCTTTCAGGCCTTCGTCGAAAATCGCGCTGGTGAGCTTGGCATTGGGTACAAAGCCATCCTCCTGACACATTTCAATGCGCAACGCGAGCCCGATGCCGTCGACGTGGCCGACCATGCGCCAGCGCGTCTTCAACTCCTGCAGGCGGGAGAGGAAATAGGCCCCCGTGGCGTTGACCTTGGCTTCGTAGTCTGTCTCCGACACCATGCGCATGACTTCCA
>JAYUFH010000021.1:0-2957 GCA_043738765.1 Pseudomonadota bacterium
ACGCTCCCACGACGTTATGCCCATGGCCGCCAGATACTGTTTGCGCAAGGCGTCTGTCGATTGCATAGGTTAGAGCATACCGCCTGGCGCCGCCGGCGCAAACCACCCAAGCGCATGGCGCGACGCACGGATCACCGGCCCAGTATAGTGCGCCATCCTGGCGGAACTTATGTTTGCCGTCAGCACTTTCCACCGCACAAAACCCAGGGTCCCTTCTCCCTCGGCCCCCTTCGGGGAGGCAAAACCCGCAGGTCGAAGGACAGGATGAGGGGCAGAGACCGAAGATTCCCCCTCACCCTAACCCTCTCTTCCGTTGGGCCCCCTTCGGGGAGGCACAAACCGCACGCAGAGGGAACAGTGGGATGCACGGCGAAAATCATAGGTTCCATTGATTGCGACGCACCACCCTAGATCGGTGTGCCGGCCTGCGGGTGGGCGCGGTCCATGGGCACGAAGAGTTTATTCAAAGCGTTGAGATAGGCCTTGGCGGAGGCAATGACGATGTCGGTGTCGGCGCCGTTGCCGTTGACGATGCGCCCGGCCTTTTCCAGACGCACCGTGACCTCACCTTGGGAATCGGTGCCGCTGGTGATGTTGTTCACCGAATACAACAACAGTTGCGCCTGGCTCACGACGATGGCCTCGATCGCCTTGAACGACGCATCCACCGGGCCGCCGCCCTCGGCGCCGGCGGCCTGCAACTCGCCATCGATCATGAGGCTCAAGGTGGCATAAGGCTTGGTGCCGGTCTCACTACACACCCTGAGGGCCGCGAGGCGGTAATGTTCGTTGTGCTCAAGGCGCTCTTCCGTCACCAGGGCCTGCAGATCCTCGTCGAAGATGTCGTGTTTCTTGTCCGCCAGATCCTTGAAGCGCTCGAATGCGGAATTGAATTCCTCCTCCGAGGCGAACTCGATGCCGAGTTCCTTCAGGCGCGAACGCAGGGCATTGCGGCCGGAATGTTTGCCCAACACCATGCGGTTAGTACCCCAGCCCACATCCTCGGCGCGCATGATCTCGTAGGTCTCGCGCTTCTTCAGGACACCGTCCTGATGGATACCGGATTCGTGCGCGAAGGCGTTGGCACCGACCACAGCTTTATTCGGCTGCACGGCGAAGCCCGTGATGTTGGACACCAGGCGGCTGACCGGCACGATCTGGGTGGTGTCGATGCGCGTATCGCAGGTAAACATGTCGCGTCGCGTGCGCACCGCCATGACCACCTCTTCCAGCGCGGCGTTACCGGCGCGCTCACCCAGGCCGTTGATGGTGCACTCCACCTGACGCGCGCCGTTGAGTACCGCCGACAGGGAATTGGCCACCGCCAGGCCGAGATCGTTGTGGCAGTGCACGGAAAACACCGCCTTGTCGGCGTTGGGCACGCGCTCGCGCAGGGTTTTTATCAAAGCGCCAAACTGATGCGGCAGGTTATAACCCACGGTATCCGGGATATTCACCGTGCGTGCGCCGGCGGCTATCACCGCTTCCAGCACGCGGCAGAGGAAATCGGTTTCCGAGCGACCGGCGTCTTCCGGCGAGAACTCGACGTCATCGGTGTAGCGGCGCGCGTACTTCACCGCCTTCACCGCCTGCTCCAACACCTGCTCGGGGCGCATGCGCAACTTCTCGCGCATGTGGATGGGCGACGTGGCGATGAAGGTATGAATGCGGCCGGACCTGGCGGGTTTGATCGCCTCGCCGGCGCGGTCGATGTCCTTGTCCAGGGCGCGCGCCAGGGCGCACACGGTGCTGTCGGTAATCGCCGCTGCCACGGCCTTGACCGCCTCGAAATCGCCGGGACTGGCGATGGGAAAACCCGCCTCGATGATGTTCACGCGCATGCGCTCCAGTACCTTGGCGATGCGCACCTTTTCATCCCGCGTCATAGAGGCGCCGGGGCTCTGCTCGCCGTCGCGTAAGGTGGTATCGAATATGATTAATGGGTCATTCATGTTGTTCTCGCTTTACACGGCGCGCCGACGCCCTGTCGACTGGTTGGCTCAATGGTAACGGTTTGCGTATTTTATTCCTCGCCAGGAGGGGGGGGTTATTGTGCGCTTGCGCGCAGCAGTCGATGGCACAACAGGGAGAGGGGGTGTAGCGATGGGCGCGCACCACCCTGCCACTGGGTGGCGAAGGGGCTCAAAGGGTTGCGCGGGGTCTTCATAGGAATAAATATAAACCAGACGGGGCGGAATGCAAAGCCCGCCGCCCTCAGGGCTTGGCCTTGCGGCTGCCGCGCCAGCGCCGGTACCCGCGGATACCGGCGGATGCCGGTCCCGACAGACCGTACAACAGAAAGATCAGAAAAAGATTCTGCGGGGGGTCGAGGGCGATGAGCACCAACAACAGCACCACGGCGATGATCGCCATGAAAGGCACCCGGCCCTTCAGGTCGAAATGCTTGAAGCTGTAGTAACGGATATTGCTGACCATGGCGACCGCGGCAAACAAGGTGAAGCCCAGGGCCAAAAAGCTCACTTCCTTGCCGGGCACACCGTATCCCGAATGCAGGGCCCACATGAGGCCCACCGTCATGGCCGCGGCGGACGGACTGGGCAGGCCCTGGAAAAAACTGCCACTGCTGCTGCCCACCTGGGTATTGAAGCGCGCCAGACGCAGGGCGGCGGCGGCGGTGTAGAGAAAGGCGACCAGCCAGCCGATCTTGCCCAGACCCGACAGGGCCCACTCATACATCACCAGCGCCGGCGCCAACCCGAAGGAGACCATGTCGGACAGGCTGTCGTATTCGGCGCCAAAGTCACTCTCGGTGTGGGTCCAGCGCGCGACACGGCCATCCAGTCCGTCCAGCACCATGGCAATGAAGATCGCCATGGGCGCATTCTCGAACTGATTGTTCATGGCCTGGACGATGGCGTAGAACCCGGCGAACAGCGCACCGGTGGTAAACAGATTGGGCAGGATATAAATGCCTTTGCGCGGGTGTTTCTCGCTCA
>JAYUFH010000022.1:0-2951 GCA_043738765.1 Pseudomonadota bacterium
CCCAGGGCCAGCTTGAACATCCAGCCACGATAACGGATGGATTTCACCGGCGAACGATCCAGCCACGGCACCAGGAACAGCACCACGATGGACGCACCCATGGCCATTACACCCCAGACCTTGGCGTCCACCCCAAACAGCGGATAGGTGACGGCGCGCAGGATGGAATAGAACGGCGTGAAGTACCACAGCGGCACGATTTCCGGCGGAGTCTGCAGGATATTGGCGGGCATGAAGTTGTCATGCTCCAGGAACCAGCCACCCATCTCCGGGGAAAAGAAGATGATGGACGAAAACACCATCAGGAACAGGATGACCACCACGAGATCCTTCACCGTGTAGTACGGGTGGAACGGGATGCCGTCGAGGGGAATACCGTCCGGACTTTTCTTTTTCTTGATCTCGATGCCGTCCGGGTTGCTGGAGCCAACCTTGTGCAGCGCCACGATATGCACAAACACCAGGGCGATGAGGACCATGGGCAGGGCGATCACGTGGAAAGCGAAGAAGCGGTTGAGGGTGGCATCCGACACCACGAAATCGCCGCGTATCCACTCTGACAGACCTGAGCCGATATAGGGAATGGCGTCGAACAGCGAGATGATCACCTGCGCGCCCCAGTAGGACATATTGCCCCAGGGCAGCAGGTAGCCCATAAAGGCCTCGGCCATGAGTGCCACGAAGATCAGCATGCCGAACAGCCAGATGAGTTCGCGTGGCTTGCGGTGGGAGCCGTACATGATGCCGCGGAACATGTGCAGGTACACCACGATGAAGAACATGGAGGAGCCCACCGCATGCATGTAGCGGATCAGCCAGCCCCAGGGCACATCGCGCATGATGTACTCCACCGAGGCGAAGGCCAGGCCGGTATCCGGCTTGTAGTGCATGGTGAGGAAAATACCGGTGACAATCTGGTTGGCCAGCACCACCGTGGCGAGGATCCCGAAGATATACCAGAAATTGAAATTCTTGGGGGCGTAGTATTTCGACAGATGCTCTTCCCACACCTTGGTCAGGGGGAAGCGTTCATCGATCCAGATAAGCAGCTTTTGCATCACGCGGCTCCTTTGGCTTTGTCGACACCGATGATGATGCGCGTGTCGCTGAGATAGTCATGGGGCGGAACCACCAGATTGGTCGGGGCCGGCACGTCTTTGAAGACGCGACCCGCGAGATCGAACTTGGAACCGTGGCAGGGGCAGAAGAAGCCGCCTGGCCAGTTGTCACCCATGCCGGACACGACGCCGATATCAAACTTCTTGCTGGGCGAACAACCGAGGTGGGTGCAGATACCCACCAGCACCAGGATGTCGGGCTTGATGGAGCGTGTTTCGTTTTTGGCGTAGGGGGGTTGCTGATCGCGCAGGGAGTTGGGATCCACCAAGAGGTCAATATCCGTCTTGAGGGTGGCCAGCATCGGCGGGGTGCGCTTGACGATCCACACCGGCTTACCGCGCCAGGCGACGGTTATCCCGAGACCCGGTTCCAGTTTGCTGATATCCACTTCTACCGGTGCACCCGCGGCGCGCGCGCGCGCGCTGGGCATCATACTCAGTACAAACGGCGTGGCTGCAAACACGGCACCCACTGCCCCCACGCCCGTGGTCAGGGCCGTCAGAAACCGCCGTTTGCCGCGGTCTACACCTTCGTCGCTCATGAAACCCCCTGAAAATTGACCAAACCCAGATGGGTAACCCATCGGTGGAATGCAAAAAACACCTTACAACTCAAAAACTTATATGCATAAGTTAATGCTTATAGGCCCTATGAGCAGCGGCATAGGATGGTACATCGTTCCGAGGCAGTCAAGAGTTGGCGGGAGGATTTTGCTTGTTGCGAGCCGTCATCGTTGCCATCCCGGTGCACAACCAGCCCGAAGTCGCGATCCCGTACGCGACAGAATCTTTTTACCCTGTAAAATGCCGCACTGACCCAGAACCACGAGTACACCATGCGCCTGCAACGCCTTGCCATTTTCCTTGCCCAGATGATCACGCTGGGTCTGGCTATCGCATTCATCTTAACTGTGTTCTGGCCGGGGCTGATACAGCAGGGTCAACCGACCATCGAAATTCGCGAATCCAGTCCGGCGACGGGCAATGCACGCACCAGCGGCCCGGTGTCCTATGCCTCTGCCGTGGAAAAGGCCGCACCGGCGGTGGTCAACATCAACACCGCCAAAGTCGTCACCGTGCGGCGCAACCCCTTCTTCGACGATCCGGTGTTTCGGCAGTTTTTCGGCATAGCACCAGGCAATGATGGTTCGAGCAAACGCCTCGAAACCAGCCTGGGGTCGGGGGTCATCTTCAGCGAGCAGGGTTACATCCTGACCAATCATCACGTCATCAATGGCGCCGACGCCATCCAGGTGTTCCTGCGGGACGGACGCAGCGCGCCGGCGCGGCTCATCGGCAGCGACCCGGAGACGGATGTGGCGGTGCTCAAAATCGATCTGCCGAAGCTGCCGGTCATCACCCTGGGGCAATCGGATAAAAGCCGTATCGGCGACGTGGTCCTGGCCATCGGCAATCCCTTCGGCGTCGGGCAGACCGTGACCATGGGCATCGTCAGCGCCACGGGCCGCAGTAAACTCGGCATCAACACCTTCGAGAACTTCATCCAGACCGATGCCGCCATCAACCCGGGCAACTCCGGTGGTGCACTGGTAGATGCCAATGGCAACCTCATCGGCATCAATACGGCGATCTTCAGCCAGAGTGGCGGCTCCGTGGGCATCGGCTTCGCTATCCCCATCAGCCTGGCGAAGAACGTCATGGAACAGATCATCCAGTACGGTCATCCGCAACGCGGCTGGCTGGGTATCGAGGCGCAGCAACTCACCTCCGAACTGGCGAGCGCGCTGAAGATGCCACCCGACACTAAAGGCGTGGTGGTGACTGGCCTGCTGCGGGGAGGGCCGGCGGACCGGGCCGGCCTGCAACCGGGGG
>JAYUFH010000023.1:0-2947 GCA_043738765.1 Pseudomonadota bacterium
TAAAAATTCGGAAATGTAGGGTGGATTAAGCGCAGCGAATCCACCAATCAGTATGATTTTGTTGGGTTCGCCGCTATCGCGGCTTAACCCAACCTACATAAAAACCCAATTTTTAGAGGTTCCCTTTAAAGTGGGTGCTCAATAAATTTAGACTAGGTAACTCTTTTGTCGAGTACTTGAGGTGAACTGAAACGACGGGAATAGGCCACATAGGCGACCAGCGGTGTTGTCAGCAGGATCGACGGGAAGGTTGAAATGACAGCTTGATCTTTGCCGGTCCGCCGCTCACTCGCAACGAGATAAGGTCGGATAGTCCGTGCCGGCTCATGCAGGATCGGACCGTGGGATGATGACACGGATGTATGCCAGGTGTTTTGGCTGAGGCCTGATCCACTGTACGCGTTTTTCTTCGATAGACGGCGTGACCGGAAAAGTCAAGCGCCGATCCCACCGGCGGGTGGTTTAATTGCAGACCATGCCAGTAGAGAAGGCGTGGCCGGTAGTGGACGCAGCGTTACTTGAACTCGATAAACATCGCCGACGTCCAGACCTTGGCGTCGTCCACCTGGCGCGCCAGGAGAAACACCGGACGGAAGCCGTGCGGACCGTTCTTGGCTTCGATCTCGATTTTTCCGCAGACCTCCCGGGGCGCGGGGTGTTCGCTCATGCGTTCGAAGGCCAGGAACATGTCGATGCCGGGAAGATCCCTTTGCATGCGTGCCTGTTGCAGCAGCTCGGCACCGGTGATTTCCCAGGAGAATGTCGGGCAGTGAACGAAGGGATTGCCCTTGAGCGGGTCGCCGACCTTCACGTAGCCGTCGATGCTGCCTTCGACGCGGATGGTGGCGTTGGCCAGTTGCGAGACGTCGATCTCGATGGCGTCCACGTCACCGTAGGTATCGCTCTTGAAGCCGATCTGGGTAGTGCCTTCCCGCCAGCAGGTTTCCTCGATATGCTCGAAGCCGCGTCCCACAAAGTCGTTGATGACGGCGTTGGTGATGGTGATCTTGCCCTTCCAGGCCGCCCAGCGATAGCGGTCCTTGACGCGCGCGCCACCCCAACGGAAGCGTATCTTGCGCGCCGAATAGCCAAGTTCCTGTTGCAGGTCGCGCTGCCAGATGGGTCCGGTATGATCGTAGGCGACGATCTCGTCCCAGCCGGCGTCACCGAGAAACCGGTACTCCATGGTCGCCGGCCCCTGGTGTTGGAATTCGTCCCCCATGATGTGTTCGCCGCAACGGGTCAACCCATAGGTGCGCTCACCGGTGGAGGCGAAGGTGTGGCGCGCACGCAGGGCCTTGGCGATGTCCTTGCGGGTGAGATTGGGCGCGATGACACCGGCCATACCACCCTTGGTGCCGAACACCGCCGTGCCCGGCACGCCGCCGCCACAGCGGCCGCGATGCTCGTCGCCGGCCATGCTGGCGCCGATTTTGTAGCCGCGCTCCATGGCCTCTTGATACAACCAGCCGAAGTGTCCCCAGCTGGAGCCGATCTCGATGAGGCGTTCGAGTTTGGGGTGATGCCAGTCGAGGATGCAGCGACGCCCGCCCACGTGCGGAATCAGCAAATGCCCTTCCGGGTCCTTGGCGTAGGCGGCCCACAGTTCCTCCAGCGGCCAGGCGCCCGGCTCAACGCCGCCACCCTTGGTGTCCTCGTTCCAGTCGACGGAACGCACATGCTCGCCGGTCTTGAGGTACGGAAATTCGGGTTCGCCGTCGTGCAGGAAGATGACGTTGTGATCGCCGCCGGCGCAGGAGCTGCCGCACCACTCGGTACCGGGATAGGCGACGAAACTGCCGTCCTGGGTGATCTCGCGCATGAGCTCGACGGTTTTTTTCCAGCGCTCGGTGGTGATGTTGAAGTCGTTGTGGGCGAAGGCCAGCACATCGAGGCCGGACACGTCGCGCCCGTAGGTCAGGTTGTAGGTGGTGGAGTTGGTGCCGATGGTGTCCTCGGAATGCACATGCAGGTCGCAGTAATAAATGCGCGGCGCGGCCAGTTGCTTGTCCACGGTCACGTAGAAGTTCTGCGGCTTGATCCACGGGTGCTCGGGCAGACGCGCCGTTATCACCAGTTCGCCCGGCTTGTCGGTCGGCATATCCTCCAGCAGCAGAACCCCCCAGCCCTTGCCGGAGAGCGTCGCTTTTTTCTCATAGACTGGCTTGCCGTCGAGTGTCGCGCTCACTTCAACTTTCTCAGGACGGTTCCAGCAGGTGTTGCCCCACTGGTCCTCGGCGCGCAGGCGCAGGGGAAATTTCTCGCCCACGCGCACCACGCGCGATCCGGCCCATAGCAGCTGAGCCGGGACGCCCGGCACAACCTGGATCACGAGATCGGGTGTCACCGCCGCGAAGCGCGAGGTGCCAAGCGGGTCGACGTAGCAGCGGATCTTGAAGTTCTCCTCGACGAAGGTCTGTACCCGCGTGCCCGGTCCGCCGAAGCGCCGGTCGCCCAGGCGGATCACAATGTGATCGCCGGCCTTGAGGTAGCCGTCGAAGGTATCGACGATCACGGCCTTCTGGAATGGCCGCTCGTGGCCCTTCTGGTCGAAGCGTACCTTGACGGATTGCACGGTGGCGGCACTCTGGCCGGGTAAGGTGGCGCTGGCGTGATACTCGGCGGAAATGTAGTTGGCGCCCGCCGGGTCGGTGTTTTGGAACAGCGCCCAGTCCGAATAGAAACGGAATGTCGCCTTGAACCAGGAGCCATCGGCCATGCCCGAGGCGCCCAGTTCGTAATCGATGACGATCTCCTGCCAGGAGCCGGCAACGATGCTTTCCACATTGCACGACACCTTGCCGAGAAATGACATGTCTTTGGTTTTGGTATACAGACCCTGCGGGGCGAAGTAGTCACCGATTTTTGTTTTCAATTCACTGTCTGACATCTTTTTCATAGAGCTGTCCTCTTGTCGCGATACATAGTGCGGGGAATATCTTCGGTT
>JAYUFH010000024.1:0-2945 GCA_043738765.1 Pseudomonadota bacterium
ACCGGGTCGACCACCGCCTTGAGAATTTTATCCGGCTGCTTGGCGGCCACCTCTTCGATGTCCATGCCGCCTTCGCTGGACGCCATGACCACCACGCGCTCACGCGTGCGGTCCACCAGGCAGGTCACGTACAACTCGCGCGCGATGGCGCAGGGCTGTTCGATGAGCAGGCGCTCGATGGGCCGGCCCTGCGCGCCGGTCTGCGGCGTCACCAGACGGGTGCCGAGCAGGGCGCCGACCGCCTGATCCAGGGCATCGCGGCTGCCGACCTTCTTGATGCCACCGGCCTTGCCGCGCCCACCGGCGTGCACCTGGGCCTTCACCACCCAGCTGTCGCCGCCCAATTCCTGGGCGACGCTGCGCGCCTCCGTGGGCGACAGCGCCACCTTGCCGGCGGGCACGGGAATACCGAATTGCGAAAAAAGCATCTTGGCTTGATATTCGTGAAGGTTCATACACCATAACCCTGCGTGGAAAAGCGTTATTCTGGAACAACGACGTCCATTTATCAAAACTGCGTGCGCCCGCACCACGCTAACGATTAAACTGCCCGCATGCAAGCCCGCGTACTACACAGCCTGGATGAACTCTCCGCCGACGCATGGAACACCCTCGCTGGTCGCGACAACCCCTTCCTGCGCTATGAATTCCTGGCCGCCCTCGAGCACAGCGGCTGCACCACGGCGGCCACCGGTTGGGCGCCGCACCACCTGTTGATCGAGTCGGACAACACCGACCAGCGCCAGTTGCTGGCCGCGGTCCCCCTGTACCTGAAAAATAATTCCTATGGCGAATATGTTTTCGATTGGGCCTGGGCCGATGCCTATGCACGCAGCGGCCTGGCGTACTACCCCAAGCTTGTGGCCGCCGTGCCATTCTCGCCGGTGACCGGGGCACGCATCCTCACACTCGCGTCCGGCGACAGCGCGCGCATCGAGGAAGCGGCGATCAGCGCGAGCCTGGCGATGGCCAAAGAGCTGTCCTTGTCCTCGCTGCACTGGCTGTTCACCCCGGAGGCGCAGACGCAACGGCTCGAAAACCACGGCCTGCTGCGCCGCGTCGGTTACCAGTTTCACTGGCACAATCAAGACTACACCGACTTCGACCACTACCTTGCGGGCTTCGCCTCGCACAAGCGCAAAAAGATACGCCACGAGCGCCGCATCGTGGCGGACGCCGGCGTGACCCTGAAGGTGTACCGCGGCGAGGAACTGACGCCGGCGCTGTGGGATGTTTTTTACAACTTCTATCACTTGACCATCCGCAAACACGGCGCCATCCCTTACCTCACGCGCGCCTTCTTCCAGGAGCTCGGGCGGGTGATGCCGGAAAGCATCGTCATGATCTTCGCCTACCACCAGTCACGCCCGGTGGCCGCGGCGCTCAATCTGCGCGGCACCGATACCTTATATGGGCGTTACTGGGGCGGCGAGGATGGGTTCAGTGGGCTGCATTTCGAGACCTGCTACTACCGTGCCATCGACTACTGCATACAACACGGCCTGCGACGCTTCGAGGCTGGCGCCCAGGGAGAGCATAAGCTGGCCCGCGGCTTTCTGCCGGTCGCCACCTACTCGGCCCACTGGCTGAGTCATCCGCAGTTCTATCAGGCGGTGATGGATTTTTTACGGCGCGAGCGCAACGGCGTGGAATCCTATATGACGGAACTGAATGACCACTCGCCGTTCAGAAAATCATGCTGACTCCTGCTTCCGCTCGCAGAGCAACCGCCGGCCGCCGGCGTGCTAGGCGAGGGCTTCGATTTTTATGAATATCGTGTATCCTTTAAAAATTATTCCGCACCGTTTCAACCTTCACGGTGATACGATGACCCATTTTCTCACCGACGCCTACCAATCTGACTTTCCACCGGTGGAGTTCGCCTCACCGGAAGGGCTACTGGCCGTGGGCGGCGATTTGCGCAGCGAGCGGCTGCTCTCGGCCTATCGCAATGGCATCTTCCCCTGGTACAGCCCTGGCCAGCCGGTGCTGTGGTGGTCGCCGGATCCACGCACAGTGCTGTTCCCCCATCGGCTGAAAATTTCCCGCAGCTTGGACAAGGTCCTGCGGCAAAACCGCTTCCACGTGACCCTGGACCGGACCTTCGAGGGCGTCATCGACGCCTGCGCGGCGCCACGTAGCGCCCATCCGACGGGTGGCACCTGGATCACCCGGGAAATGCGCGCCGCGTACTGCGAGCTGCATGCGCTAGGCTATGCCCACTCCGTGGAGGCCTGGTCCGGTACGGAGTTGGTGGGTGGATTGTACGGTGTCGCCTTGGGTGGCGTGTTTTTCGGCGAGTCCATGTTCAGCCGCGCCACCGATGCTTCCAAGGTAGCCCTGGTGCGCGTGGTGGGGCAGTTAATCACCTGGGGATATACGCTCATCGATTGTCAGGTCGGCTCCGCTCATCTCTTCAGTCTGGGGGCGGAGGAAATTCCGCGTCAGGCCTTTCTCGCCACGCTGCACGCTGCGCTGACATTGCCAGGACGCCCTGGCACCTGGAAGACCGATCACCTCGACGGCACCCTGCCATGACCATCAATCAAGCGAAACCGGATCTTTATCTGTCCCTACCCCATCCCTGCAGTTATCTGCCGGATCGCGCCAGCACCATTGTCTTCGTGGACCCGCAATTCACCCTGGACCGGCAGCACTATGGAAACTTTGTGGAGCAGGGCTTTCGGCGCAGCGGCGACCTGGTGTATCGGCCCTACTGCCAAAGCTGCGCCGCGTGTGTGCCGGTGCGCATCCCAGTGGAGCAGTTCCGCCCGACACGCGGTCAGAAGCGGGTGTGGCGCAAGAACCGGGATATCGCGGTAACCGCCGTGGAACCGGCCTTCAACGCCGAGCACTTCGATCTCTACCGCCGCTACCAGTCGGCGCGCCACGCCGGCTCCAGCATGGATGATCCGGACCCGGAACGTTATATCGGTTTTCTCGCC
>JAYUFH010000025.1:0-2940 GCA_043738765.1 Pseudomonadota bacterium
CTGGCCACGACCCTCGGTCTGCATCTCGGGGACGAACTCACCTACCGCATCGCCGAGCGCGAGTTGCGCGCGCGCATCACCAGTCTGCGCACGGTGTCCTGGGATTCGTTCCGCGCCAACTTCTTCGTGCTCACGCCCCCCGGGGTGCTGGAGGATTACCCGGCGACCTACATCACGAGTTTTTATCTGCCACCGGCGACGCGCGACCTGCTGGGCGCCCTGGTGCGGGCCTTCCCCAATGTCACCATCATCGACGTGGACGCCATGATGACGCGCGTGCGTTCCATCATGCAGCGCGTGAACCTGTCGGTGCAATACGTGTTTCTGTTCACCCTGCTCGCCGGGCTCACGGTGATGTATGCCGCGATCCAATCGACGCGCGACGAACGCGTGCACGAAAGCGCCCTGCTGCGCACCCTGGGTGCCAGCCGCCGGCAACTGTTGCAGGGACTGGCGGCGGAATTCATGTTGCTCGGGCTGCTGGCGGGCCTGTTGGCGTCCTTCGCCGCCACCCTGGCGGGTTTCGTCATCGCCAAACAGGTGTTCCACTTCGACTACGCCTTCGATCTGCACCTGTGGTTAATAGGTACCCTGGGCGGTGCGCTGTGTGTCGGGTTTTTCGGCGTGTGGGGGACGCGCTTCATTTTGTATCAGCCGCCGTTGCAGGTGTTGCGCGGTTTGTAGAGCGCGCTATGCGCGCAGGCTTTGCAGCAGCGTCAGCCCGTCGCGCCATTCCCCGTGTCCGCTGCTGGTGCTGATATGGCCCGCCGGTCCTATGTTCACGCAGCGACTGCCCCAGGCGCTGGCGCAGCCCTCGGCATAGGCGAGGCTGGAGTAGGGATCATTCGTGCTCGCGACGACGATGCTGGGAAAGGCAAACCGCGTGCGTGGCACCCTTGCAAAGCCCTGCGCCGCGGCGGGAAAGCCGGCCGCCTCCGGGTCCGGCACCGCCACGAGCAATGCCGCTTTGACGGCCTGCGTCGTGGACTGTGCCCAGTGCGCCACGAGCAAACACCCGAGGCTGTGGGCCACGAGCACAACGGGGGCCTGCATCGCCCGCAGTGTGCGATCGAGTGTGGCGACCCACTCGCGGCACACCGGCTGATCCCAATCCCTGTGCGCCACACGCTGAAAGCCGGGGTTGGCGGCCTGCCACAGACTTTGCCAGTGTCCCGGGCCGGAATCGCCGATGCCGGGCAGGATGAGGACGGAGTCGAGTGTGGCGATAGGGTGTTGTTGGGTGTCGGACATAATTATTATTTCAGCCGCTTATGCGAATGTAGGGTGGGCATCGCCCACCAGCGAAAGCTTGCCGATGCCCCGCACGGTGGGCAATGCACCGGAAACGGCTCCTGCGTTTGCCTCAAGGGGCCTGGCGCCAGTACTTCCGTCCTCTCGGCGCCTGTTCCCTACGGCGCTCTACCTCGCCCATCCATGGGCTCGCCTGGCGGTCGCCCACCCTACCTGGGTCCCGGGATGTTGTGAATTACGTACAGTTCAATCGACATTTTTCGACACGATATGGGTCGGTTTGCCATCGATGCTTAGTTGATTTTTTTCCTTCCAATAGGCCTTCACGCCATCCCGTCCTTTTTTCTCGGCCCAATTTATCAATTGCCCCCGCTCGCTGGCATAGTCGTAAAACGGAACCCCCATGCCGCAAGACGTCTGAACCAGGTCGACCGTAAGATCGAAGATTTGCCGGGCACCGGGCAAGGGATGGAATTGAGTAAATAATTGTTGCCACTCCGCATCGTTTTGATGAATGACCCTGGCCTTGCCATAAAGCCGCAAGATAATCGGGTCTCCTTCAAACGCACAAAACATCAACGTCATGCGTGGGTTTTCCTGCACATGGGCGGCCGTTTCATTGCCGCTGCCGGTCACATTCAACCATACGACCCTGTTCTTGTTGATCACGCGCAAAGAATCCATGCCTTTAGGAGAGACGTTGACTCTGCCATCGGAGGTTGCCGTGCCGACGAAGAATATTTTCTGCGCTTCAATAAACGTGGTCAGCTTATCGGATAATTCAGAATACCGCTGGCCCATATCTATGTCTCCTTTAAATGTCCAACGAGTTTACGCAACTGCGGGCTGGGTTGCACAGGCACCATGATGGGTGCGGGTGTGGCATGTCATAACGCGACGGCATCGCCCATGGCAGTGACATCCCCAACGCGACACCACATTTTTCTTTGCGCTTCGCATACGGCTGGGGGATTAAATTACCGCCCCCTTGGCCGATTCGCAACCTGATATTCTGCGGCCATAGGTTGATTATCATCGCCGGCGTCAATGCGACGCCACGTATATAAATTCCACTGTATTGAGCGACAAGTGTGCCATAAATGCCGCGATGAGGGTGCCGCGCCAAAGGAACAGGGCACCCTGCACACCGCCGACGATGACGCCGGTGGCCAGGATATACCACAGGCCACCGGCCCAGTGCAGCAGGCCAAAGAAGACACAGGCGATAGCAACGGAAGCAAGGGTGTTGACGTATCGGCCGAGGGCCGGGATGGCGTATCCGCGATACAGGGTCTCCTCGACAAATGGAGCGAACACCACATTGGCGATGAAAAAAGGGACGAGTCTTCCCCCCAGGGTCGGCAGTATTTCCCCAGGTGGCACATAGTCCCCGAGGGTGCGTTGTGCCTGTTCGATGAGCGCGGACAACTGCCAAATATACAATAGGCCGAGCGTTGCCCCCGCCACTAAACCGATGCCAGCGTCCGCGAGACAGCGGCGGTCCAGGGAGCAGCGCCAGCCCAGCTGTGAAAAACTCAGTCCGTCGCGGCGCATGATCCAGAGCAGCAACATCAACATAACGACTTGCAAGGCGAGCAGGAGGGTCGGGAGGTGGGCGAGGACGCGTTGTTCGATCGCCTGAGCATCGCCGCCAGTGGAGACGCTAAAGTAAGTGGAGGCTATCGCCAT
>JAYUFH010000026.1:0-1032 GCA_043738765.1 Pseudomonadota bacterium
CGGTGGTCAAGGACGTGGACGTGATCTGTCACGCCGGCTCCTGGGCCTCCATGTGGGGCCACGACGAATTGGAGCGCGCGAACTTTTACCAACCGACACGCGATCTCATCGCGCAGGCCATCGAGCAGGGCGTGGGACGTTTTATCATGACGAGCACCGTGGCTATCGGTGCACCCGCCCAGGACGGACGTGTCCTGAAGGACGATAGTCAGCCTACCCGCACGGGATTCTGGCCGCACCTGGATCGGTTGATCGATGTGGACGATTTCATGCGCCGCAACGCCCAACGCGGCACACAAATGATCAGCCTGCGTTTGGGGCATTTCGTCGGTCGCGGCAATCGACTCGGCCTGGTACCGGCATTGGCGCCGCGCTTGCGAACCTATCTGGTACCGTGGCTCGCCGGTGGACGCAAACACCTGCCCCTCGTGGCCGATACCGATCTGGGACGTGCGTTTGCCTGCGCGTCGATTGCGCGCAGTCTCGACGATTATGAATCCTTCAATATCTGCGGGTCGGAGTTCCCCACGCTGCGCGAGGTGGTGGAGTTCATCGCGGCGGAGACCGGTTTTCCGCAGCCGGTGTACAGTGTGCCGTTTAGCGCGGGTTATGCCTTCGGCTGGTTGATGGAGAAGCTCCATCCAGTGTTGCCCGGCTCTTCTCCATTTCTTACGCGCTCGATTGTGCACCTGTGCGAGGACTGGGTGTGCCCCAGCGACTACGCGCACAAGAAGCTGGGTTATACCCCAACGCGAAACTGGCGCACGGCAATGCGCGAACATCTCGACGATCTGCGCAAGGACGGTTATCCGTGGCCGCGTTTGTGCCAGGTTGCGTAACCAGAATTACAGAAATAACGACCTTTGATTATCGGCCGTAGGGTGGGCATTGCCCACCATCGGTCGCGCCGGAAGCCGTGTTGCGGTGGGCGATGCCCACCCTACCCGTGCCCGGGGGATATTGTGAATTACGTAAAGATCAATAGTTAGGAGTATGCAGACTTTATGTCGGTGACGAAGGAGGACTTATGAT
>JAYUFH010000027.1:0-1031 GCA_043738765.1 Pseudomonadota bacterium
GCGGTATGCGAGACGCAGCAGTGGGATAGTGGCCGATACTTTCGCCTGGACCCCGTGGCGGGCTTACTTTATCTTGACGCGTCCTGTGGCCTGCCGATGCCTGCCGTCACACTATTCATGGAGAAATCGCGCGACGCGGTGTTTCGCCTGGGCGCCGGTTTGGCGAGCCGGTTTACGATGCGGCGGGCGCCTTCACCGGATTTCACGGTACTGGGTTAGACATTACCCAGCGCAAGCGCGTCGAGATCGCGTTGCGCGAGGCTGACTCATAGAGTGGACCCCAGGGTGGTCGCTGCCCCCGCTAGCTGGGTTCCAATCGAACGCAGAGCGGGCGGCGCCCACCCTGCTTTTTGCTACTCTTGCTGTCATTGGCAACATCTGCACTTCCCAATGGCGTTTTCTTCCTGTCTTTGGCAACAAGCAAAGATCACTCAGTACGTTATCGAACAGACCGGGCCTGGTTCCTGGGTTCATTATTGCTGTCTGGTCCAAACTCAGCTTGGCATTCGGGTGTGGTGCAAGCTGAAGAGTTGGTGGTGCGGTTTGTTGGATTTCCGATACGCATAGGCAGGTATGTTCTTATGGTCTTTTCTGAGCGTAAAGCCAACGTCTTCAGTAATAGATGGAGGCGTACGGCGAGCCCGCCTGCAGAACGCTTTGTCACCGCCCGGACGACCCCAGGGAAAGGGCAGCTGCAGCTGGCACCCGAGGTTGAGCTGTCTGCCGTAAACAAAGCCGACTTCGGCCTGCGGCCGCTGGTAGCGACGCACAATCTGCACCAGTCCGAACTGTTTACTGACGCAGCACTGATCGATCTGCTTGACCATATTCCCCGGAAAAACCTCTACGCGCTGACCATGGGGACCGATCCCACCCGGACCGAGAACCGACTTGCGCTGCATGACGGGGTGAGCGGCGCCGAACTCTTGCGGGCAGTCGAGAACGGACGCCTGTGGCTCAACGTCACCCGGATCGACCGCGCCGACCGGCGTTATCGCGCGCTCATCGACCAACTCTATGTACAGCTGGCG
>JAYUFH010000028.1:0-7740 GCA_043738765.1 Pseudomonadota bacterium
AACTGCCAGGCGGAAGAGGCGCTCGTGGTCGCGCGCAAACTTCTGCAGACCATCAACGATTTCCGTTTTGTCTGGAAAGACCGGACCTTCGCGATCGGCGCGAGTATCGGTCTTGTGTCCTTCGGCGACGGTCTGGAAAGCGCGGCCAGCGTACTCAGCGCCGCCGACGCCGCGTGTTACGCCGCCAAGGGCAAAGGCCGCAACCGTGTGCTGGTCTATCAGGCCGGTGACACCGAACTCAGTCAGCGCCGTGGCCAGGCGCAATGGGTGTCGCGCCTGAAGCGTGCACTGGATGAAGATCGTTTTGTGCTGTATAGCCAGCCTATCGTGCGTGTTTCTTCCCCCACCGCGGTTCCAATGATGCGGGAGATACTTCTGCGCCTGCGCGACGAGGACGACACGCTCATACCACCTGGGGCGTTCCTGCCGGCGGCGGAACGTTATGGGTTGATGCCGGCAGTAGACCGGTGGGTAGTCCGCACGGTGTTGCAGTGGCTGGCCGGGCACGCTGCGGATCCAGCGCTGATGGACTGCTATACGATCAATTTGTCAGGGCTATCGCTGAGCGACGGAAAGTTTCAGGATTTCGTTTTGCAGGAGCTGGCGGTCAGTGGTGTCGCCCCGACGCGCATCGCCTTCGAGATCACCGAGACCGCGGCGGTTGCGGCGCTGGATAGCGCGGTTCATCTGATCAAGGCGCTCAAAGACAAAGGCTGCCGTTTTCTGCTGGATGACTTCGGCAGCGGCTGGTCATCCTTCGCCTACCTCAAGAACCTGCCCGTCGATTTTCTTAAAATCGATGGCGGCCTGGTGCGCGACATGACCGACGACAAACTGGACGATGCCATGGTGCGCTCTATCAACGAGATCGGCCATATGCTGGGAATCGCCACGATCGCGGAGTTTGTCGAGAGCGGCGTGGTGCTGCAGCGGCTGGTGCTGTTTGGCGTCGACTATGCGCAGGGTTACGCCATTGAACGCCCTGCACCCATCGATGCGCACCTGAAGTAACCTGCATCGGATACTGCTTTGCGTTAAGGGAACCTCTAAAAATCGGGTTTTTATGCAGGTTGGGTTATACCCAAAGGGCACGCGTACCGCGCCAGCGGCGAACCCAACAAAATCATACTGATTGGTGGATACGCTGCGCTTTATCCACCCTACATTCCGGATTTTTAGAGGTTCCCTTAATACTATCCACCCGTCTAGTGCGGAAGCGAAATCGCAGTGGGGCCATCTGGTCAGGTGCCGACCGGCACCCAGACCAAAAACCAGCAAGGTGTCCGCGCGGCACCCGCTCCGGTTTCAGGGCCGGCACTAGGGAGCTATCCCGCCGCCGGTTGACCGGCGTATTTCAAATTTCCCCCGGATGTGAAAACATACACGCATGACTGGATTTCTATTACGCCTGTTGGTGGCCGCCCTCGGATTGTGGCTGGCGTCGATATGGGTGCCCGGCATCCAGGTGCACGGCACATGGACCCTGCTCGGGGCGGCGCTGCTACTCGGGATCGTCAACGCCGTGGTGCGGCCGTTGTTTGTGGTGCTGACGTTTCCCTTCACCGTCGTGACCCTCGGTTTGTTCCTGCTGGTCATCAATGCCGCGATGCTGGGGCTGGTGGCGTGGGTGTTCGACGATTTTACTATCGCCGGCTTCTGGCCCGCGCTGTTCGGGGCGATGGTAGTGGGGGTGACTGGCTGGTTCGCGTCGTACTTTATCGGTCCGCGTGGACGGGTTGATGTGATCGTTGTACGCCGACGCTAGGTGCAACCGGTTGGCATTATTGCTGTTTGGCTTTACCGCGTACCGAGAACACAACTCACCGATTCGAAACACGCAGTGATATTCCAGCCGGCTAAGTCAAGCGAGGTAATACCTATGCCTGGTTTTCCTGCCCGCGCTGGGTGTTGCGATAGGCGGATTCAAGATCAAAATCGGTGTCCCGCCGTCCCGACGCTTCTTCGGTGGCGCTGAACACTTCTGGAAAGAGCGAATAGTCCGCCTGCGTTTTTTTTGCCTGGGTCAACCTGCGCGTCGCCTGCGCCAATCTCAGCCGTGCATTGTTACGTGCATTGGCAATAAGCCCCAGCGCCAGGAAGAAAGCAGCGACGCCGCCGGCGATGGCCCCTGCCCGCTCAGCGGCCCAATAGCCGAAGGCCACCAGGGCAAGGCCGAGCAGTGCGGCCTTGCCCCAGGGCAGGCGTCTGATCCCCGCATTGGCATTGGAGATTGCATGTTGGGCCGCATTGATTTGTTCGTTCGTCGACTGGCGATGACTGCTGTCTATCCTTCTCGACAGGGCGATTAACTGTTTTCGATATCTTTCAGCATCGACAGAGAAATAGACCTCCCGGGTGGCGACTCTGCGCTGGTCATAGTCATCGGCGACATATTCCTGGGGAGTTGCATGCCCGCCCAAGGCGCCTGGAGGGCGGTCTCCACCTGCGTGCGCGAGCTTCATAGCCTGGGCGATACCGGCTTGTTGTTCAAGACGCTCCAACTCCTGGGCTTGAATATCCAGGTCCTCCATATTTTGCCCAGGTTCCGGTTTGTCCATATGCCTTCGGATCTTCAGCGGCGGATATCTACTTGCAGCAGTGCGCGCATCAGCGCGTCGGCGTATAAACCATTGGGATTGATATGACGCCATCGCGCGTGCGTGACACCGGTTGTGCGATGAAACCCAATTTCTCGTACACCCTCAGCGACTGCCTGGATGAATTGACAGTGAACCCGCCTGTATAACCCGTGGCCCGGCAGGCCGCCAAGGCCGTTAGCCACAGGTCGCGTGCGATGCCCTTGCGCTGATGGGCCTCGGTGACGAACAGGTGGTAGAGATGTTTGTTGTCCTTCATGCAGATGGTGCCGATGACCCGGCCGTTTGATTCCGCAACGTGATAGCGGCAACCACTGCGCATATGTTTGCGGATTCCTTCAGGCAGCATGGAGACCAGCAATGCATTGGCGGCGTGCATCGGAAATTCCGGCACGACGTATTTCTCCGCCAGGGTGTATATCAGGGCGCTGATGGCTTCCGCATCATCGATACTCGCTAGCCGGATGTTCATGGGTGGCGATACAGTTGGAGTAAGGTGTGCCATGGCGAATAGAAGGGCGTTGCCGCGCGCGTCAGTTCACTTCCCAGGCATCGATGCCCACGGATTTGGACGGCAGGCCGAACTGCAGCTTACTGTAATAACCGTCCACATTGGGCAGACTGGTACCGATCATCAACGTCAGTTCGATGTCACCGGTGTCAGCGGGAATGGGCTTGAAGTTTGCGCCGTTGCGCATCAGGACAACACGGTCTTCCATACGGTAGGTCGGTATCCATTTTCCGTTGCTCGGATAATATTTAACCAGCACGCTACAGAGCAGCACCGGTTGGTCGTTGATGGTGTGATACAAGCGGATGATGCGATCCGCCGGTGGCGCGCTGCCGCTGCGCGCGTCTCCGGCGTTCAGTACCCAGGCAGCCTGTGGTTTGCCGGTGCGTACGGAGGAAACGTTGCCGGCCTGCTCGCGGATCGGTACGGATATTGTTTTAGCACCCTCCTGGTATTGCAGTAGCGCCAGGATGGGTTTGGCGGCGTAGACGACGCTGGGGGGGAGCAGTAGCACCGCCGCTATCAGCAGTGCGTGTGTTACGTGGCGTTTTATCGGCATGGACTGGAACCGTATTTTCCGAAGGCCCAGGGTAGATGAGACGCGTCGGGTTGTCTACTGGCCGCACTCCATCGCACTGGATTCAGTGCGCCGTTATGGTCAATGCCGCCAACAGCTTGCGCAACGCCTGGCCGCGGTGACTCAGCTGGTTCTTGACCTCCGGCGGCAGTTCCGCCGAGGCGCAGTGGTGCGTGGGGACATAAAAAATCGGATCGTAACCGAAACCTTGAGCGCCGCGCGGCGCGCGCAGCAAGCGGCCTTCCCAGGTGCCTTGGCAGATAATCGGAGTGGGATCGAGGGCGTGGCGCATATACACGAGCACGCACTGAAAGCGCGCGCTGCGTGCGGACTCCTCCACGTCTTTTATATCGGCGAGCAGCTTTTGCAGATTCGCGTCATCGGAGGCGCCGCCGCCGGCGTAGCGCGCGGAATAGATGCCGGGTGCGCCGTTCAAGGCGTCCGCCTCCAGGCCGGAGTCATCGGCGATGGCCGGCAGGCCGGTGTGCTGCGCCGCGTTACGCGCCTTGAGGATGGCGTTTTCCACGAAGGTGAGGCCGGTTTCCTCCGCCTCCGGTACGCCCAACGCCGATTGCGGCAGCACCGCGCAGTGCAAGCCGGCAAGCAGCTGACTGAACTCCCGCACCTTGCCGGGGTTGTTGCTCGCGAGCACGATGCGTTGTGGGTGGGACGCGGTCATTCGGCCAATTCCAACGCGGCGCGCTGCAGTCCAATAAGTTGTGTTATGCCGGTGCGTGCCAGGGAGGTCATGGCCTGCATCTCTTCCAGGCTGAAGGTCTTGCCCTCCGCCGTGCCCTGTATCTCGATGAATCCACCGGCGTCATTCATGACGAAATTCATGTCGGTCTCGGCATTGGAGTCTTCCGCGTAGTCGAGGTCGAGCACCGGCTGACCGTTGAACATGCCGACGGAGACCGAGGCCACGAGATGGCTCAGGGGGTTGGTTTTCAGCAGGCCCTTGGCCGTGAGCACACCGAGGGCATCGTGCAGGGCGACGCAGGCGCCGGTGATGGAGGCCGTGCGCGTACCGCCGTCCGCCTGGATCACATCGCAATCCACCGTCAGGGTGCGCTCGCCCAGTTGTTTGAGATCGGTGGCGGCGCGCAGCGAGCGGCCGATGAGGCGCTGGATTTCCTGGGTGCGCCCGCCCTGTTTGCCGGAGGCGGCCTCGCGATGCATGCGTTGGCCGGTGGAGCGCGGCAGCATGCCGTATTCGGCGGTCACCCAGCCCTGGCCCTTGCCTTTGAGGAATCCCGGAACCTTCTCGTCGATGCTGACGTTGCACAACACTTTGGTGTCGCCGAATTCCACCAGGACGGAGCCTTCGGCGTGGCGCGTGTAGCGGCGGGTGAAACGGATGTCACGCAGTTGTTCGGGGGGTCGTCCACTGGGTCGCATGCGAATACCTTTTTGCAGAGGGAGTGAGGGTGTTGCAGGAACTGAATAGTACCGCAAAGCCGTAGTCAGGTGGTCAAAAAGGAAAAAAGCCGGTGGCAGGTCGAACCGCCGAACCGCAGGCGGGTGTCGCGGTACGCCAGAGGGATCAGGGCTTGCGACGCTTGGGTTCGAATTGCTGGATAAATTCCTCCAGCTCCTCGATCCTGGCCTCCAAGGACTCTTTCTTTTCGGTGACAGCAGGCGCTTTTTTGTGCCGCTGCAGGCGCATTTCCGCAGATTTGATCTGGGCGTCGTCCCACATCGCCTGCTGGCTGGTTTCCCTCTGTGCCTGGGGCTGTAGCGGCAGGTTGCTGGTGATGCCTTCCTGCCAGCGCAGGCAGACGGCACTCAGGTTGTCGCAATCCGCGCGCATTTTGGTTTCCGCCGCCAGCAGCATTTCCTCCACGCCCTCTTCGAGGGAACGGAATTCCAGGTAACGGGTGATCTGCTCGTGGGTGTAGGCCTGCCACAGGCCGTCGGAACACAACAGCAACAGGTCGCCGCGATGCAGCGCGGTCTCCTCGCCCAGGCTGATGATCGGTTTGCGCGGTCCGCCGACGCACTTGAGCAAGTGGCCTTTTTCCGGGTGCCCGCTCATTTCCTCCTCGCTCAACAGGCCATCGAGGCGCAGTTGCTCGGTGGTGCTGTGGTCGAGGGTGCGCTGCACCAGTTCTCCGTTACGGAAATGGTAGAGCCGGCTGTCACCCACGTGCGCCCAGTAGGCATAGCCGTTCTGCACCAGACAGACCACGCAGGTGGTGCGCGGTGTAATGGGTGGGCTGTGTGAATCGCCGATGGCGAGGATATTTTTATGCGCCTGCATGATGCCGAGGGCAAGAAACGCCGATGGCTTGGTGATGCTGGGTTGTTTAACGGCCTGGAAGGCGCGCACCAGGGTCTGGGTCAGCGCCTCGGCGGCGAGGGCGCCGCCTTCGTGGCCGCCGAGCCCGTCCGCCAGGACCAGGAGCACGGCATTATCGCGCTCGGTGATGGCCACCCGGTCCTGGTTGGTGGGGCGTGTGCCCTTCAGGCTGTGTTGTGTCGATTGAAACTGCATCGCTACTCCCTTCTCCACGGCAAGCGGAAACCCCAGCCCGTTTCACCGGGTTCCCGCCTTTCATCTTTGGCTGCCTTCATGGGATTCAGAAAATCCAGGAGGGCCTGGACGTTCTGCGGGCGTTCCAACTGGTTCATCTGCAGGCACCAGTCGATGGCTTCCAGCAGTTGCGGGGAATACTGGCGTGCATAGACCTTGGTCGCCGGTTTGTACGTATCTTTCACCGCCCGCTCGGTGGCGGGCGGCGGCGCCTTGCCCGTGATACAGGCCCACATGGAGGCGCCCAGGGCGTAAAGATCGGTCCACGGGCCGAGATGTCCGCTCAGGTGTTGTTCAATCGGGGCGTAACCCAGGGTCAGGGTGAACGGGCCGATGGGTTTGTTGCCGGCGATGGCCACCTGGGCGGCGCCGAAATCCAGCAGCAGCGGTTTGCCGCCGGGGCGCAGAAAAATATTCGCCGGTTTGATGTCCAGGTGCAGCAGGTGATTGTTGTGCAGTTCGCGCAACCCCAGCAACAGTTTGGGGAAGATGGTGCGGATGAATTTCTCGCTCAGGTTGCCGGATTTGCTCTTGATGTACCAGCGCAGATCCTTGCCATGCTCGTGGCGCATCACCATGTACACGGTATTGTTGGCGCGGAACAGGTTTTCCACGCGCACGATATTCGCATGGTTGACCTTGGCCAGGGCGCTGGCCTCGTCGAAAAAGCGCTTGATGCCCTGGCGGTAGGGGCTGGACATCTCCACGCTCAAGGGCTCGACCTGGCCGTCTTCGCTGCGGCGGGCCTGGTTGCTCGGCAGGTATTCCTTAATAACCACCTGCTCGTTGTCATCGATATGGGTGGCGATGTACACCAGACTGAAGCCACCGCCGCCGATGGTTTTGTCGATGCGATATCCATTCAGGAGTTGACCCTTTTGCAGGGAGTTGGGATTGCGTTTCATGCTGATGCGGTTGCCTGTTCCGGTCCTCTCCGGCCCGGGAGCGGGCGCGGGTGTACATACTTAGTAATAATAGACGCTAAGACACGAGAGTGTTTTTAAACCGGGTGGATTCAGTTTACCATCCCGTCTAAATACTATCACCCAATGGGACTCGCATGACACTGAGCATGACGGCTTTTGCGCGGAACGACCAGGAAACCCCCTGGGGCAGTCTCATTTGGGAGCTGCGCTCGGTCAATCACCGCTATCTCGAGGTTTCCCTGCGATTGCCGGAGGACCTGCGTGCCCTGGAGACCCCGGTGCGGGACCTCATCGGCAAGCGTCTGGGGCGCGGCAAGGTGGATGGCCTATTACGCTTCCAGGCGCGGGACGCGGTCACCGGGGAATTCGCCCAGGACGAGACCCTGGTCGCCCGGCTCATGGCCGTGGCGTGCAAGACCGAGGAGATCGGCACACAGCATGGCGTCGTCTTGTCGCCCCTGCGCGTCATCGATCTGCTGCGCTGGCCGGGGGTGCTCAAAACCACCGGCGTCGACATGGATGCCCTCATGACCGCGGCCATGGTCTTGCTGGGCCGGGCCCTGGACGAGATGCTTGAGACCCGCCGGCGCGAAGGC
>JAYUFH010000029.1:0-7721 GCA_043738765.1 Pseudomonadota bacterium
CTCACTGTCGACGTGATGGGCGACCACTCCTCGATATCTACACTATAGAAGAGATGCACGGCATAAATAGGGCTCATATGGCAACATATTTTCCAGAAGATATGCAAGAATAGGGCCAAAGGTCTATGCTGTCGTCGGCCGGTAGGCCCCAGCGTTTCGCCCCAGGCCTGAATTGGCTGTATGTGGAAGCCTCTGTCCGATCAGAATGTAGCTGTATTATGATCGAGCAACTTCCGAACTGATCTTTCTCCTTCACCTGAGCTGTTTAGACCTATGCGACCCTTGTTCGGCTTGATTCTAACGCTGTCTTGCTTGACGGCATGCACCACCCTGTCGACAACCTTGCCCGCGAATCTCCCGCAGGCAAAGCCGCGCATTGCGCTGGTTTTGGGCGGTGGCGCAGCCCGTGGTTTCGCGCACGTGGGCGTCATCCGCACCCTGGAACAAGAGAAGATTCCCATCGATTTCCTGGTGGGCACTAGCGTCGGCAGCCTGATCGGGGCGATCTACGCCCACGATGCCAACAGCTTCGAGCTGGAGTGGACTGCATTCTCCCTGGAAAAAGGCGATCTTCTGGATTACACCCTGTTGTCCTCCTCCATGGGGCCGGTAAAAGGGGAGAAGCTGGAGGAGTTTGTGAAGGCGAAGGTGCCGGTGGTGAACATCGAGGATCTGCGCATTCCCTTCGCCGCCGTGGCCACCGATCTGAACTACGGGACGCGTGTTGTGCTCGATCGTGGTCCCCTGGCCCGCGCGGTGCGGGCGAGCTGCTCCATCCCCGGAGTTTTCCAGCCGGTCTCGCACCAGGGCAAGTTGCTGGTGGATGGCGGTGTGGTGGACAACATCCCCATCGATGTGGCGCGTGAGCGTGGCGCGGATATTGTCATCGCCGTGGATATCAGCGAGAACGTGGTCAATAACAATATCACCAATCTGGTGGACGTGACCCTGCAGGCGGTGAACATTATGTTCAAGGAAAATACGAGTCAGAAGAAACTGGTGGCGGATGTGTTGATCACGCCGGACGTGGGCAATGTGGCCATGATGGACTTCACCCAGAAAAAACGCTGCATGCAGGCGGGCATCGATGCCACCCAGCGTGCGATACCGGCGATACACCAGGCCATCGATGACTGGACGGCTAAACAGTTGCGCATGGCGGCGCAAAAAAAGTAATGCGTGGAGAGACGCAACGGTGGCGGCATGAACAACCTGGGCAATAAAGGTTTGCAGGCACAACCCAACAGCATTGCCGATGTATTCAATCTGATCGCCGCGGGCTACGACCGCGAGGCCTTGCGTTTCTTTCCCTATGCCGCTGACCGGTTGATAGCCCGCCTCAAACCGGGACGCGGCGCAAAAATACTCGACATCGCGACCGGTACCGGCGCAGTGGCACTGGCCGCAGCACAGGCGGTGGGCACGACAGGACGGGTTATCGCTATCGATTTCGCCGAGGCCATGCTTGAACAGGCGGAAAGAAAGATCCGCCAGTTTGGCATCGACAATATCGATCTGCATACCATGGACGCCATGCATCTGGATTTTCGCGCCGCCTATTTTGACTCGGTAGTGTGTTCCTACGGCCTTTTCTTTCTCCCGGACATGCCTGCCGCGCTGCGTGAATGGCAGCGTGTGCTGAAGCCATCCGGTGGTTTGATGTTTACCAGCTTCGGCGCGGCGGCGTTCCGCCCGATGATCGATCTTTTTATGGCGCGCTTCGAAGGTTATTGTCCAGGCGCCCGCCCGGTAGCGGCGTCGAAGCTGAACACGGCGGAACTGTGCCGTGAGGTGTTGGTCTCCGCCGGTCTCACCGACGTGGAGGTGGCGGGCGAGCCCCTCGGATATCATCTCAAGGGTGCTACGGACTGGTGGGAAGTGGTCTACAACAGCGGTTTGCGCGGCCTGCTCGATCAGTTACCGGCAGACGCCCGCTTCACCTTTCAACGGGAGCACATGCAGGAGGTAGGGCGCCTGGTTACCGACCAGGGCCTGTGGCTGAATGTGGAGACGTTGTTTTCCTTCGGGCGCAAACCAGCGGTATGAGCGCCTGCGCGTGACGCGCGCAGCATGCCTATACTTAGCCCTGTCTCCCATGGACACGGGGTTCCATGGATTGCCGTCGGGAGGGTAAGTGATTTACACCATAGCGCGTATTGCCTGGTTGTTGGTCTGTTGGATCGAATTGATCATCCTGACGGCCGTTCTGTACTTCCTGACCTATTTGCCCCGGGCTTGGTTGCGACCGTTTTATCACCGGTTATTCAGAATCTGGTGCAATTTTTTTGTGCGCGCCCTGGGCGTGGATCTGCGCCTGCATCAGAAAAACAAAAAGCCGTTGCCGGCGCATTTTATTCTCATCGCCAACCATCCATCGGCCTTCGAGGACGTCGGCGTGCCTGCGCTGTTCGATGTGCGCTCCCTGGCAAAAGAAGAGGTCAAGGATTGGTGGTTCGCCGGTCGCATCAATCAGGCCGCAGGCACTTTGTTTGTCCAACGCGAGTCGCGCGAGTCGCGCTCCGCGGCGGCGAAAGCGATCATCACCCAGCTGAATGCCGGTCACAACGTAGCACTTTATCCCGAGGGCGGGTGTAAGGGGCGGCGCATCTTCTCCTCGTTCCGATTCGGTGCCTTTGATATTTCGCTGCAGACCGGCATACCCATCATTCCGGTGTTCCTGCATTACGAGGCGCAGGAGGATTTTGAATGGCAATCACCGCATACCCTTATCCAGAAGATGTGGCACTTCATGACCACGCGGAACAATCGCGCCAACTATTATGTCTACGACGCCATCGACCCCCGGGGATTTAGCGATAAGCAGTCGTATTGCGCCCATGTACACGACCTCTATCTTGCCTGGCAGGCGCGCTACCTGGATTAATCCCCCGCACCCTCATGCATGGTCATTCCCCGGCGTTTTTGGGCCGCATCCACTGGCTGGCTGGAGATTCTATGCTAATTTTGTCTAATGGACGGCACTAAACGCCGATAAGGATCGCGTGTTGCGGAGAAGGGTATATGCAAGAAAATCGTCAATTTGAACGCTTTACTCTGTCGGTGGAAGTAGAGATGACTTACTCCGGTACTGGAAAAATGATTCTCAACACCCGCGACATCAGCACTGGCGGAGTGTTTCTACATATGCAAGGCAAGACCGTCCCCCCGCTCGGTTCGGAACTACTGTTGAAGCTCACAGGCCTGGTGGCCGGTGAGGAACCGTCCACGGTCAGGGTCAAAGTAGTCCGGGTTACCAGTGACGGTATCGGTCTGGAGTTCCTCGATAAATAATCCACTGCCGTCCGGCAGGTATCTGCTTTGACCCCGAGAGGGATTGCGTTACGATAGAGCGCTCATTTCGGGGTATCCTGGATAATTAAAGGTGCGCAACATGATCAGAGAGCGTCGTGTTAATGTCCGGGTGGAATCCAACCTGGATGTTGCGCTTTACTATAATTCTCTGGTTCTGCTGAGCTGCCGCGCGCGGGATATCAGTCCGGGCGGCGTTTTTGTGGATACTGGTGGCCAGTCGCTGCCGCAAAACGCGAAGATAGACGTGCGCTTCGATGTGAATCTGGACGGCCAGTACCAGCATCATCGGCTGCAGGCCGAGGTGATGCAT
The DNA here is from genome assembly GCA_043738765.1 of Pseudomonadota bacterium. Classification (GTDB taxonomy): domain Bacteria; phylum Pseudomonadota; class Gammaproteobacteria; order Acidiferrobacterales; family UBA6901; genus JANNJF01. The sequence continues at coordinate 3,623 of JAYUFH010000029.1, forward strand.
GTCGAGGACCGGGGCGTCGGGTTGAAGATTGAGCAATCCGACCATTCGTCTTTCGCGAGCGTGGTGAATATGTTCGCAGTTTCCTAGGTGGCGGGCGCCTGTTATTTTCAACCATTGGGTTTCCGCATATCCCTCCCTCCCTCCGTCCTGATGTTGCGGGTTGAGCGTTATCTTGAAATTTATCGATTTATCCATCCCCGGAGATTGAGCGTGGCTAAAATCCTTTATTTTGCCGGACTGGTTGATCGACTGGGCCGTGCCGCGGAAGAGGTGGAATTACCGGCCAGCGTGACCCATGTGCAATCGCTGCTGGCGTGGTTGCGCCTGCGCGGTGAACCATGGTCACGGGTGCTGGCCGATGACGCGGTGCGCGTGACGGTGGACCGGCAGTTTTCTGTCGCAGAGACGCCGATCAGCAATGCCAATGAAATAGCCTTGATCAACACGCGTCCGCTGTGATGCCTGCCCGGCAGGTGAACGTGACAGTAGAACGAGGTGTGGGATGACGACACAAGAACCTGTGCTGACAGAGTCACGCGTGATCGATCTGGAGATCCGTCTGACGCATCAGGAGGCGACGCTGGAGGAGTTGAATACAGTGCTGGTGCGGCAGCAGCGAGCGATGGACGCCCTGGCGCTTCAGGTCGTCGCCCTGCGCGAGCAATTACGCGCGGCTAGCATGCCAGCGCCACCCTCGGACGATACGCTGCCACCGCATTATTAACTAACACGATTAGGGTCGCCCACCACTCATGGCTGCGGTTGTTGCCCATGGTGGGCGATGCCCACCCTACGCGCCACTGCGTGGGTTTCCAAATGGAGTGTGGAAGCTGGATCCCACACTCCAAATTTAGGTTAATCTCAATTATCGACCCGCACTTGAAAGCTGGATTGTTCCTGCGACTCGCTGGCGCTGGCGCCGAGTATCATGCGTCCGACCTGACTGGCATTGCTGAGAACGCCGCCCAAGTCCACCCACTCGCCGATTTTAACGCTCACGTGGGTGCTCATTTCGCTGAACGCGACCTGTTGGCTGCCCTGATCGCTGAGGAAGGCTACGCGCGGCGTGATCTCCAGATCCACCTCGGCGCCGTGCACCCTCGGCAATACCTCAAACCCGGTGGAGACGGTGCGGTAGGAGACCCCGGACGCCACCGTCAGGTGGTTACCCGCCAGCACCAGGAACGATTGCACTTGGGGCAGCTCAACACCCACCGCGATATACGCGCGCCGGCCTTCGACGACGTTGACAAACTGTGAGCCGTCCTGCGAGCGGACGACGGTGCGTCGCTCGGTACGGTATTGCACGTTGCCTTCCGTCCCCTCGCGCCGCACCACCAATCCGCCGTGGCTGGGGGTGGCGGGGGAAAGAATGATACGCGTATTGTTGCCGAGGCGCCGGTCCGCGGACACCTCCTGCTCGCGGGTCGTGACATTGCGGTTGTCGGCATGCCGCACCGCGATGCGCAGATTACGCAGGGGGATATCGATCTCTTTCAGGACACGCTCGATCTCGGCAAAGTTCCTGTCGGAGGTGCGCACGAAGAGCTGATACTGCCGGCCGCTGATGCGACCACCCTGGTCAAGCAACGGCAGCAGGGTAGGCATCACATCGTCGGCGTCGCGGTGTTGCAGTTGAACGATGCGGGTTTCGGCGGCACTCGTGCGGGCGTGTTCGCCGGCGGCATCCAGCATCAGGAGCAGGCCGGCGATGAGGAGCGCCCGCAGCAGCGGTGTCATAGACCGAGAAACCGCCGGGCGCCGGCGAAACTTTTTTTCCAGTACGGATCGGCCAGCCGGTCTTCACGCACACGTTTGCCACTGGAGGGCGAGTGTACGAAGGTGCCGTCGCCGAGATAGATGGCCACGTGGGAGGAGTGCTTACCGCGCTCGTCGAAGAACAGGAGATCGCCTTTCTGCAGGTTGCCAAGGCTTACCGGCTGCGTGGCTTTTCGTTGTGCGTCGGTGCTGCGCGGGACTTTGACCCCGGCGCGCGCATAACTGTAATACACCAGGCCACTACAATCGAAGCCCTTGGGACTGTAGCCGCCATAGCGATATGGTTTACCCAACATGCTGGCGGCGGTGTTGCCCGCCTTGATCGCCGAGCTGCTGGCGCCTGCGGCGGCCCCGTGCCTGACCGGCGCTTCGCCACAGGCGGTCAGCAGGGCGGCTGATAGCAGCAGGGCGCCGATCATGAGCAGCGGGTGACGCAGTGTCAGAAAAAAATTCCTGGTCATGGTTTCACAAACCCAGCCTGTTCAGGTCTTCCGCTGGTTCACTTTGCTCCCACATTTGTTCGAAGCGGCGCGCGAGCTGAACCGCTGTATGCATTGCGTGGGTGCTGGTAACACTGTCGGCGCGTTCGATATCCGGTTGGTGAAGATACCCGCTATGGTCAGCCACGACGAACAATTCCCGCAATCCGCGATGGGCCTCACCCACTTGTCGTAGGCGCACGCAATCCGGCAGGCGATGGGCGAGTTGCGCGAGGCGCGCATTATTCAGCAGCGTCTGGTGCGCATCCTCGACCAGCACCCGGAGGTGGTTGTCGCGCCGCCGGGCAATGAATTCACCGGTCAGCGCTTCTACCTTGGCGGTGTTGAAATATTGGGCGTCGAGGAAGGGTGCGAAGAGCACGAGCTGGCGTTGTGCCTGCTGGAATACCCCGGCGATGGCGTCATGTATCTGCTTGCGTGTCTGCAGACGATGGTGTTCCGCGTCGGTTTGCGTGCTGGGTTCGTCCGGTTGGCTCATGATTTTAATTATAGCCCTGAGTCCCGCCTGATCCAGGCTGTGAGGCCACAGGAGGACGGCGGGCATACGGGGACAGCGTTGCGCCCCCAGGCCGTAATTGATTAGCGGCCGCGTCCGCGTTCCGCCTGGGCCGCGGCATTACCAGTATAGGCGCCCGGTGTCAGCGCCAGCAGGGATTGTTTGGCGTGCTCGGGGATGTCGAGGCCGCGGATGAAGGCCTCGAGGGATTGGCGGTTGATGCCGCTCTTGCCGCGGGTCAGGGCCTTGAGCTTTTCGTACGGTTGCTCGACCCCGTAACGCCGCATCACCGTCTGGATGGGTTCGGCCAACACTTCCCAGTTGGCGTCGAGGTCGGCATCCAGGCGGGCGGCATTGATCTCGAGTTTGGCTATACCCTTCAGGCAGGATTCATAGGCCAGCAGGGAATAACCCAGGCCGACGCCGAGGTTGCGCAGCACCGTGGAGTCGCTCAGGTCGCGCTGCCAACGGCTCACGGGCAGCTTGGCGGCCAGGTGTTCGAACAGGGCATTGGCCAGGCCGAGGTTACCCTCGGAGTTCTCGAAGTCGATGGGGTTGACCTTGTGCGGCATGGTGGAGGAACCGACTTCGCCGCTTTTGACCTTTTGTTTGAAGTAGCCGAGGGAGATATAACCCCACACATCACGGTCGAAATCGATCAGCACGGTATTGAAGCGCGCGATGGCGTGAAACAGTTCGGCGATGTAGTCGTGCGGTTCGATCTGGGTGGTATACGGATTCCACGCGAGCCCCAGGGACTCGACGAAACCCTGCGCGGTTTTCTCCCAATCGATATCCGGATAGGCGCTTAAGTGGGCGTTGTAGTTGCCGACTGCACCGTTGATCTTGCCCAGGATCTCCACCGCTGCAACCTGTCGGCGCTGGCGCCACAGGCGGTAAGCGACGTTGGCCATCTCCTTGCCCATGGTGCTGGGGGAGGCCGGCTGCCCATGGGTGCGTGCGAGCAAGGGCTGGTGCGCATAGTCCACCGCCATTTTCTCCATAACGGCGATGAGCGTGTCCATGGCGGGCAGCAGGATGTCCTGCCGGCCGGCCTGCAGCATCATCCCGTAGGCGAGATTGTTGATGTCCTCCGAGGTACAGGCGAAGTGGATGAACTCGGCCACCGCGGCGATCTCTCCATTGCCGCTGGTTTTTTCCTTGAGGAAATATTCCACCGCCTTCACGTCGTGATTGGTGGTGGCTTCGATCTCCTTGACGCGGCGCGCGTCCACCTCGGAAAAGTCGTTGACGATGCGCTCCAGCAGGGCATGGGCCGCCGGCGAGAAGGAGGGTACTTCCTTGATCTGGGCGTGCCCCGCCA
>JAYUFH010000030.1:0-2922 GCA_043738765.1 Pseudomonadota bacterium
GGGATCAAGTCCGGTTCCCGGGCGAGGTGAAGCGGGTCTTGTGTTGGGCCGAAGATGGCAAATTCGTCGTACATGATCTCGGTGCGCCGCAGGCCGAAACCCTCTTCCATCAACAGGTCTTCGCTCGGCCGATGCTGGGTGATGATGAGGTCAGCCTCACCACGGCGCGCCAGGGCCACTGTGTCCAGGGCGCCGGTGGCGATGATACGCACGTTGAGTTCGGGGTGGCTCGCGCGAAAGTCGTTGACCAGCACATTGATCAAACCGCTGTTGGAGACGGAATAGGCCACCGCCACGCGCAGTTCCGTTGGCGAGGGCGGCGGGGCCGCCGCCGGGGCGGCGCCGGTGGCGAGTAGCAGGGCCACCAGGGTTGTCGCTCCCAGGTGTCGCCACCCCATTTTACTATCCATACGCCGTGTTGTTAGCCTAGCTGTATGCGCCACGCGGTTCCCTCGGCAGGCTGAAAAATCGGTTAATGAGTTGCTGGAATACCTTATCTCACCTTAACTCTTTATCCTTTGATAGCATAGCGTTAGATGACAAGCGGCAGGCTTTATCGGTTGAATGCCCGGGTGTCACATAACTGCGCCAGGCAGTTTAAATAGATGCCCGGGTCCGGGGCGCTGGACAGGCGGCCGGCCTGCCATAGCATTTCCCCCATACAGTCCATCATACGGTGCTGCGTGGCGTGCTCATCCAGCCCCTGTTTCAGGAGCGCCTGATAGCAGGCGCGCACCCCGCCAGGCTGGTCGATGGCCAGTTGCTCCTCGATGGCAATGTGCATGCCCAGGTGCAAAAACGGATTGGTCTGTCCGGTCTCGACGGACCAATCACGATCTTCGCTGGTCGCGGGGTCCTGCAGCAGGTCGTGGTACTCCGGATGGCGCAGGGCAACGGCGACGACGAGGGATTCGACGCCGCTCAGGGGTTGTTGTTCGCGGTGGTGTAGCCAGGCGCGGAAAAAGATTTCGCGCATCTGCCTGCGGTCTTGGCCGTACATCGGTCAGGCCGCCTGTACCTTGAACAGGCCCAGAACGGTCGAGTATTGGTAAAGATGGTTGCTGTCGTCCAGGGGGCCGATTTCACCATTGCCGTAAAATCCAATAATGGGCAGATCCGGGAAGCTGGTGCGCAACAGGTCCAGGTCCCGGTCCCGGTTGCCATAGAAATGCGGTCCCCGGCCCATGCAGGGGAACAGCAAGGCGAAGTCCGGATAGCCGCGCAGTTCCGCGTGGCTGCGCTCGATGGTGGCGCGCATGTCGCGTTCCGCCGTCAGGGTGTCGCGCATGGCCCAGAACAGGCGCTCGCCCCGCGCCAGTCGTTGGGATAGCGTGATGGACTGATTGTTCAGATTGGCCGAGACGATATGGTTGAGGCGATAACGGCCTTCGCGGATGGCATTGATGGGGTCGCCGAAGGTGACACCACCCATGATGAGATGCAGGGGGATCTGCTCCATGTCGCGCACCCCCACGGGCAGGGATTTCACCAGCACGTTGAGCGCCGGATAATTGCCGAGCTTCAGTATGTCGTAGCCGCGCACGTCCGCGACCTCGATGGGTGAGGTGAGGGCGCGCACCCCTTGGGAGGTGCGCAGGACGCTGCGTGTCCCATCGAACACCACTTCCGCGCGGCCGCCCTCGACCACGCGGCAGCCGTTCCAGACCTTGAAAGGCCCCTGACCCATGAGGTCCCCGGAGACGGCACCGATGCGTGGCACCGGCAGGTCGAACCAATCCGCCGAGATGCCGGAGGGTGTGCACAGGCTCATGACCGTCTGTTCACCCTGAATCTCCGGCAGGGAAAGGCTGAGGTGGCCACCAAACACCATGGCCGCGGCGCCCGGGCTGTCGAGCAGCCATTCCTGGTCGGTGAGTACGCCGGCGCCGGTGCAACCCACCACCTGCATGCTGCCGGCGGCGCGCGCGGCGGCGCGCAGGGCCGGCTCCGGGTTGGCCGCATAATGCGGCGTGAGAAACAGGATGACGCCGTTGGCACGGGTCAGTTCGGCGCGCTCCATGGCATTTTTCACCGCGATGGCGGCGTGTTCCGCGGAGGCATGGGTGCCGTGGCTCAGTCCGGTGGAGACGACTCTGCTCATGTGGCTAATTTATCCCTGAATTCACATAAATCATAGATGACACAACTGCCGCAGCGCGGTTTACGCGCAACGCAGGTATAGCGGCCGTGCAGGATCAGCCAGTGATGGGCATCGTGCCGGTATTCTACTGGGACCACCTTGAGCAGTTTTTTCTCCACCTCCAGCACATTTTTTCCGCGTGCCAGACCGGTGCGGTTGGCCACGCGGAAGATGTGTGTGTCCACGGCGATGGTGGGCTCGCCGAAGGCGGTGTTGAGGACCACGTTGGCCGTCTTGCGCCCCACGCCGGGGAGCGCCTCCAACTCCGCGCGTGTCCTGGGCACTTCGCTCGCGTGTTTTTCCAGCAGGATCCGACAGGTCTTTAAGATATTGGCCGCCTTGGTGTTATAGAGGCCGATGGATTTGATATAGCGTTTCAGCCCCCGCAGCCCCAGCTTCAGGATCGCCGCTGGGGTATGGGCGGCGGGGAACAATAGCGCCGTCGCCTTGTTCACCCCTTTGTCCGTGGCCTGCGCCGAGAGGATGACGGCGATGAGCAGCTCGAAGGGTGTGCGGTACTGCAGCTCCGTGGCAGGCGCGGGGTTGGCCTGTTTCAGGCGTTCAAACAATTCCTTCCGTTGGGCGACATTCATGCCCGCATGATAACGCGAAACCGACGGGGATGTGTCACGGCGGATGCCGGTTGTCCGGCGAGGCGCTTAGTCCCCGGCTGCCTTGAGAATCAGCCGGCTCAGGTGGGTGTAGTCGCCGCCGAAATGGTGGCCACCTTGCAGGATCACCGCCGTCGCCAGTTTCGGGTCCAGTTTGGGGCAGAGCGAATG
>JAYUFH010000031.1:0-1025 GCA_043738765.1 Pseudomonadota bacterium
GGGATAAAACCCATAAAGAGTTTGTTGACCGCTGGCACTTCGCCCCAGCGAAAATACGCGAGGGACAATACCAGGATAAAGAAGAATGACGGCAACACCGCGCCGCAGGCGCTGACCAGCGCGCCGATCCCGCCACGCAGGCGATACCCCACGTATACCACTAGATTGACCGCTACGGGTCCGGGCAGTATGGATGCGAGGGAAATACCATCGAGCATGTCGTGATGCGACATGAGTTTCTTGCGCTCCACGACCACGTTCTCGGTCACGGAGATCATCGCCATGAAGCCGCCAAAGCTGGTGCAGGCGATCTTGAAGAAAATCCAGAAGAGCGACCTCAGGGAGTCGGACTGGGGGATAGAGTCAGCGCGTCCTTGCATGTGCGTTTATTTCCAGTACCCGTCGCGGGCCTATCTGTTTTATTTAATTTTACAAGTCTGTATTGCTCGACCCGACACGACGGTCAGGACCCTAGCACACGTCCTTAAATTAGTCTGGAAGGTGGCGCCTGCTATTGCACTACCGCCTGGGATATATCCACCCACCGCCTGTCGGATGCGCGCGACGGCCTAGAGCGATCGCGGTAGGGCCATTCGCAAACCCGCCAGATCGGCGCCATCGCCGGGATCACCCACGGGCTCCGTCGCCCATCCTGCTTAGCAACGCTTCGCTGGTGATACATATCCGCCGATTCTTGAAATAAATGGCGCCTGAACGTCGCAACATGCTCAAGGTGCTGCTGACCGTTTGGCGTGTCGCGCCCACCATATCCGCAAGTTCCTGTTGGGTGACGTCGAGATCCAGGCAGACCTCTCCGCCCGCCGGTTTGCCACAACTTGCGCTAAGACGAGCGAGCAGCGTTACCACCCGCGCCGTGACGTCACTGGCAACCAGTTGCTGCAGGGTATTACCGAGGCTACGCACCCTCAGGGAGAGTAGATCGATCACCAACAAGGCCGCCGCCGGGTGGGTGCGGACAAAGTCCTGAAAATCCTCGCTCGGTATGCTGACGAGGGTGGAACGTT
>JAYUFH010000032.1:0-2911 GCA_043738765.1 Pseudomonadota bacterium
TGTAAGAGGCGAGCAACACTCTTGTTTAGTTCCTCCCCCCTTAAAGGGGGGAGGTTAGGATGGGGGTGCATGGTTTAAATAGTCCGCAATAGTGGATAAAACCCCGTCAATGTTATTCAAAACACCGTTATTCCAACAGCGGTCGTTGATGGGGATTCTGGTGCAGGCGGCTTGCATTGACTTTTTTGCCTCGCCACAAAAAACGTTCGACACCGGTCATACCACTGTGTGACGATCTTGCTAGCGTGGTGTTCGCCACGCTGTGCTACGGGCGGTCATTCGGCGTTACACCCCCATCCTAGCCTTCTCCCTTAAGAAGGGGGAAGGGACTAAAGCCCATGGCGCAGGCCTTCGGTCCACCTCAAAACTTATAGCCCTTGTGCAGCGCCACGATGCCACCGCTTAAATTGAAGTAGTGCACGCGCTCGAACCCCGCCTGCTCCATCAACGTCTTTAGCGTTTCCTGATCCGGGTGCTTGCGGATGGATTCCGCCAAGTAGCGGTAACTGGCTTCGTCGTGGGCGATCAGCCGGCCCATGAGGGGCAGCAGCTTGAAGGAATAAACGTCATACAACTTATCGAGGCCCGGCAGTATCGGATGAGAAAATTCCAACACCAACAGGCGGCCGCCGGGCTTCAGCACACGCCACATGGACGCCAGCGCCGCCTCTTTATGCGTCACATTGCGCAGGCCGAAGGCGATGCTGATGCAGTCGAAGTGATTGTCCGGAAACGGCAGACGTTCGGCGTCCGCCTGCACGTAGTCGATATTGCCCACCAACCCGCGATCCGCCAGGCGCGTGCGTCCCACGTCCAACATCGACGCATTGATATCCGCCATGGTGACGCGGCCCTCGGCGCCGACCAGGCCGGCAAACTTCGCCGCCAGGTCGCCGGTGCCGCCCGCCACATCCAGCACCCGCTGACCGGCACGCACCCCGCTCTGGCCGATGGCGTAGCGCTTCCACAGACGGTGGATGCCGAGGGACATGACATCGTTCATGACGTCGTATTGGCCCGCGACGGAATGGAACACCTCCCCCACCAGTTTCACTTTTTCGGATTCGGGCACGTCGCGAAAACCGAAGTGCGTGGTCTTCCCGTGCGAGGTGTCTTCAGGTCGGTCGGTGGATCGAGTCACGGCTGGGTACTCAAGCCAACGGCTTGGGTTTGCGTTTGTGTCCCGCCTTTTCCAGGCGCGCCAGGTATTCGTTCCACAATGGCTCCTGGTTGACACCGAGATTGTGCAGATAGTCCCAGGAATAAATGCCGGTATTATGCCCGTCATCGAAAAACAGGCAGACGGCATAGCTGCCCACCGGTTCGATCTGGGTGATATTCACATTTTCCTTGCCCACCTGCAGCACCTCCTGCCCCGGCCCGTGGCCACGCACCTCGGCGGAGGGCGAATAGGCGCGCAGGTATTCGCAGGGGAAATCGAAACGACTGCCGTCGTCAAAGGCGATTTCCAGGAGGCGTGACTTCTGGTGTAGCTTGATATCCGTGGGTCTGGCTGTATTCTTTCGCATAGTCGCCTGCTCGTTTGATGTGGCCTTGATATTATATTAAGTCTTGGGGGTGGAAACCGCCGCCGGCCATGCCAGTCGGTTCAGGAACCGAGGAATTATACCGATTTTCCAACCGCATGCCCGTTCGGTAACCAATTTGTCATATTTATGGTATGAAATGGCACCCCAACATGACGTCATGATGACCGCCAAAAACCCGGGAACCCCATGCCAGGCAAAATCCTGATAGTAGAAGACGAACAAGCCATCCGTGAAATGGTCAGTCTTGCCCTGCGCAACGCCGGCTACGAATGCCTGGAGGCGGAGGATACCCAGCAGGCCCAGGCGGCCATCATTAACCACACCCCCGACCTGGTGTTGCTGGACTGGATGCTACCGGGGGTCAGCGGCGTCGATTACGCGCGCCAGCTGCGGCGCGAGAAACTCACCCAGCACCTGCCCGTGATCATGCTCACGGCGCGCACCGAGGAACACGATAAGATCAAAGGGCTGGAAACCGGCGCCGACGACTACATCACCAAACCCTTTTCCACGCGCGAGCTGCTGGCGCGCATCAAAGCGCTGCTGCGCCGCAGCGCGCCGCAAACCGTCGATACCCGCGTCGAGATCAGCGGCCTGCAGCTCGACCCGATTACCCATCGGGTGCAGGCCAACGGGCGCAAGATCGACCTGGGGCCCATGGAGTTCAAATTGCTGCACTTCTTCATGACCCACACGGAACGGGTGCACAGCCGCGAACGCATACTCGACAGCGTGTGGGGTGGCAACGTCTACGTCGAGGAACGCACCGTGGACGTGCACATCCGCCGCCTGCGCAAGGCCCTGACGCTCACCGGACACGATGCGTTGATACAGACGGTACGTGGCTCCGGTTACCGCCTGTCCATCCAGACTTAAGGACATGCACTACAGCTGGCGACAGGATGTGTGGTTTCTCGTCGGCTTGATACTGCTGGCGCTGCTGCTCGGCGCCATACTCGGACACCCTTACAAAGCGGTCATCATCGCGATGGCCCTGTATCTCGCGCCCAACCTGCGCCATCTGCTGCAGCTGCACCGCTGGCTCGAAACGCAGCAGCGCGAGGACATCCCCGAGGCGAGCGGCATGTGGGGCGATGTCTTCGACCGCATCCGCACCCTCACCAAAGAATCCAAACAGCGCGAGGACCAGCTCACCGACATGCTGGCGCGTTTCCAAAGCGCCAGCGCCGCCACGCCGGATGCCATGATCATCCTCACCCAAAATGACGAAATCGAATGGGCCAACCCCGCCGCCGATTATCTGTTCGGCATCGCCTACCCGCGGGACTACGGCCTGCGCATGCTCAACCTGGTGCGCAGCCCGGATTTCACCACCTATCTGCACAAGGGCGACTACACCG
>JAYUFH010000033.1:0-1020 GCA_043738765.1 Pseudomonadota bacterium
TTCATGGTTATCCCCTTGACTCCACCGCCCCCAACATCTAGTATTTGGGCATGGAGGACTATCCGCGGACAGTTTTGGAATTGGAGGAGCGATTCAACACGGAAGAGGCCTGCCGAGCGTATTTGCAGCAACTTCGGTGGCCGGAGGGATTTCTTTGTCCGCGTTGCCAACACCGCGGAGGTTGGCCTGCGACGCGAGGGCGGATCGTCTGCGGCCGTTGTCGCTACCAAGCGTCGGCCACTGCGGGAACTATCTTTCAGGACACGCACAAGCCCTTACGGATGTGGTTTCGGGCCATTTGGCATGTGACGAGCCAAAAGAACGGTGCCAGCGCCGTCAGCCTGCAACAAGTTCTGGGGCTCGGCAGCTACGAGACGGCCTGGGTCTGGATGCATAAGCTGCGGCGGGCCATGGTCCGACCTGGCCGAGACCGGCTTCGCGGCCGTGTGGAGGTGGACGAAACATTCGTCGGTGGCGAGGAAGCGGGCACAGCACAACGCGGACGAGGTGCAGTTAGCAAAGCGTTGGTGGCGATCGCGGCCGAGGAGGATGGGCGGGGCATCGGGAGGGTGCGGATGGCACGCATTCCCAACGCGACGAGGCGCTCCCTGCATGACTTCCTGAGACAGGCAGTGGAGCCAGGGAGCGCGGTGCATACAGACGGCTTGCCAGCCTATGCAGGCATGGAAGCCCTCGGATACGCTCACGAAGCGACCGTCTTGCTGGGAAAAGGCAAGGATGCGGCGACTCAGCTCCTGCCGCGGGTGCATCGCCTGGCCTCTCTCCTGAAGCGATGGCTGCTGGGAACGCACCAAGGGGCGGTGAGCCCAGAGCACCTGGACTACTACCTCGACGAATTCACATTTCGTTTCAACCGGCGGAACTCAGCATCGCGGGGCAAATTGTTCTACCGCCTCATCCAGCAAGCCGTGCAAATCAACCCCGTCCCCTACAAAACCATCGTCGGTGGCAAGGCTGACCACAACCGGTAGGGGGCGGTGGAGTCAAGGGGATAACCAT
>JAYUFH010000034.1:0-20251 GCA_043738765.1 Pseudomonadota bacterium
CCGTGTGGCGGGCAGTGCCCGCCACACGGCGGGTCGACGCTCGATCCTAGTAGGTGCACCCCTACGTAACGGTGCGCAGGCGTGGACGACTACACGGAGTGCGGCGGCTCGCCGCTGCTTTCATAGCGGGAGCTTGCTCCCGCACTCCCACAGACGGGCACGGCCACGAGCGAGCCCCGGTAGCTATTAACAGTCTTGACGGTTGCCGACGCAGGCCAAGGTACCCAAGGCACAACAGATTCAGTTAAACTAGCCTGTCTTATTTCCAGCGCCTTTGATGCGCGTGGTGGATGATCAATAGTTTTTGGCTTTTTATCTGAGAACGGTACCCCCTTGGAACTCTCGAACGAAGACCTCCTGCGGCTGAATGTCCTGCTGGCCAACCCCATCGAAGCCATCCGCATCGACGAGTCGAACATGACCGTGTGTGGGCTTACCGGCGCCACGGAGGCCAAGGTGCGACTGCACGCCACCGGTCGTTCCGAGAAATATCTGCGCTATGTGCGCGAGTTGTTGTCGGGTCATGTGCTCGGCTCCCCCGGCGGTTATCCCGCGTATCTCCAGCGCTGGACGCGCATGGGTCAGACGCGGGACACGCGCCTGGCGGAGTTGCTGCTGCTGGGAGACCCGGAGGCGGTGGTGGCCGTGGCCGGTGCCCCCGGGCTGACCGACGAACTGGCTCGCCGCGCGTGGTGGGCCTTGCCCACGCCGGACAATGCGCGGTGCATGCTCGAGCGCGAATGCGTAGTGGCGGGCACTATGGGTAAGGTGCTGGCGAGTTATCTGGTTGAATACCTGCCCTTTGAAACCGAACCACTGCATATGATCAACACCGTTCGCCTGGTGTTGCAACCCGGACTCATCGATAGCGATACGCGCCGCGGGCTCTGGTCCAAGGGCAAGAACAAGTCGGCCCTGCTCATCGGTTTTCTGGCGACCGAGCCGGATGCCTTGCCCGATCCGGTGCCGGTGCGTGCCGACCTAGCGCAGCACGCCACTCGACTTGTATCCTTGGCCAGCACCGGCAACCGTGGTGCCGCGCTGCTACTGCGGGTGCTCGATGGCCCGGGCCAGACGTTTGTGCAGGTGGCGGAGAAGGCCCTGCGCCGCCCGTCCAATCAGGATGCGGCGGTGTGTCTGCTGAATGCCATCGGCGTGTATTTTAAACCCTGTCAGCTGGATGCGGCGCCGCAGGATATGGAGGCCATACTGCAGGTGGCACAGGTGTCTTGGCGCCAGGCGCTGGCAGGTGAGAGTGAGCATGCGGAGTTGAATGCACTGGCTGACGCTGTGCCGGCGCTCGGGAGTGAAGTGGTGGCGATGCTGACGTTGTCTCAAGTGGATGAGAATCTGCTGAATACGATTTTTTCCCGCACCACGGCGGTCGGCAGCCTGATGAATAAAAAGATGGAGCCGGTGGTGACGCCGATATTGCAGCAGCTAGCGGTGTTGCGCGGTGTGGGTGGTTAGTATTGTCTGGATCATTCCGGAACGTGTGCGCCACTCGGCACGGGTAGTCAACAGTGGGGTCCCGGACAACTGCCAAAGTGATGCGTATAGCGGTGTAATTATCCCAACCCCACCCGTCATTGCGCCGCGCGCCGCGCCGCGGCAATCCCCCCCAACCGTGGCACGACGCGTTATGGAGTGCAGGTGCACAGGGGGTTTGCCACGGCCGCGAAGGGCGCGGCCTCGCAATGAACAGAGGGGCTGGTGCCGGGACAAGGGGATGACCACGGTCGCCAAAGGCGCGGTCTCGCCATGACGGTGGGAGCGCCTTCGCCCTCTCACTGGCAGGTAGCGTTTTCAGATCAACAAATTTTGCATAGTGGAAAATTGCGCCTGGGCCGCACGCACCGTTGGCTCGATCACTTCCTTTTCCAGACCGGTTACGCGCCAGGCGGCCGGTTTGGTTTGCACTGCATCCTCTTCCGTCACGCTGTCGATTTCGGCCAGTGTGGCGATGCTGTTGGCGATGTGCACGATCGCCGTCTCCACCGGGTATTTCTGCGCCAGCTCCGGGGCGTGATGGAACTCCACGCATTCGATCAGCAACTCGGGAAAATGCCAGTGACGCAGCAACTCGGCGCCTACCTGGGCATGATCGAAGCCCATGATCTGTCGTTCGCTCTTATGCAACGCGAGTTCGTCCGGGCCCTCGATGGACAGCAGCAGCGCCTGCTTCGCCTCCTGCGGCAGCTTGCGGAAAATCACCAGCTGACCGATGTCGTGCAGCAAACCGGCAATGAACAGGGTCTCGGCGTTCTTGCTACGCCGTTGCTCGGCGAGCAGGTGGGCGGCCAGGCCACAATACAGGCTGTGGCGCCAGAAGTTCTCCATGGTCACCAGTTCGTTCGGGATCTTATCGAATGCAGTGATGGTGGACGTGGCGAGCACCAGGTCGCGGATGCGTTTGATACCAATGACGGCGACCGCGCGTGAGACGGTATCCACCTGGGTTGAAAGCCCGTAGGTCGGGCTGTTGGCGATGCGCAGCAGGCGCGCGGTGAGAGCCGGGTCCTGGCTGATGACCTTGCCGATGTCCGTGGCGGAACTGGATGGATTGTTCACCATCTCGTTTACGCGCACGCCGACACTCGGCAGCGAAACCAGGTTGTCGATGTCCTGGGTGAACTCCTTCAGCGAAACGGGCATGGTGGTTCCTTGGCGGTCAGTTTTTCCCTGTCTCCAAGTATAGTGCCCGTTGGGGCAATAAGGAGTTGAGACAACAGCAAAATCAGGCTTAATTTTTCGATCCTGTGCCGGTGCGGGTGGCGAGGGTCTCTTTTTCGGGTGCGGGAGCTGGCCCTTGTTTTTCACGGCTGCGGCGATTCTCGCGCGGCCCTACGTGTCTTGCAATGGCGAGCGGAGGGTGGCGGCAGGGTAAGGATACGCGCCTCGCCATGGCGAGCAGGGCTGTGTTCGGGACCTAACGCTGCTGCGGCGTGACCGATCCACGGCGCACACCGATCACCAACGTCCGCCCCGTCGCATCCCGGTTCACGTGAAAATAACGTGCCGGTGACGATACCGGTTCATCGAACAACAGGCCGATGCCGAAGGCCGCCGCCGTATGGTAGCTACCGCAGTAAGCCAGATAGTTGATCAGCGTCGCGCGCGGCAGTTTGGTGAGCAGGGCGCTGATGTCGCCCAAGGTGAGACGAAATCCCGGCAGCAGATAGAGCGGATCTCGCGCGTCGCTGTTTTGTGCCACGCAGCGGGCGACGGCCTGCGCCCAGTCGCCGAAGGACATAGTTGCTGACAGGGTCAGCTGCTCCACGCACAGTACTTCGCCCAAGGCATCCGCCGGATCTTTGGTGAGATACAGCCAACCGCTGCCTTCGCCCATGGGTTGATCGGCGCGCAGGCTGATGCGGCGCAGGTGATCCGCGCGCGGACGCGAGTTCTCGTCCACGCCGCCCACCAGGGCCTGTTCGAAGCCGGCGTGGCGCAGGTCCCCCAGGGCCAGCTTCAGCGCCCACTCGAAGGAAAACTCCTCTTCCGTGATGGTGAGATTGCGCGCGCTGAATTGCGCGCGCCGCGCCACGTAGAAGGCCGCCATGTTGTTGGCGGCGTTGATGAAGTCGAAGGGCGACGCCAGCCCTGTCCCCGGCGGCAAAACTTGTTCAAAGAGTGCAGTCGTTTTGTTCACCTCCGCGAGGCCGGTGCCGAGATAAACCGGGGTGACGGTGTAGGTGGCCTGGCCGAGGCGTTGCAGGCACAGTTGCGAACCGATCACCGCGAGCTCCACGAAGTGCGATGCCTGACGCAGGGACTGGCCGACGATGGCGCGCGTCAGTTCGTTAAGCGCCAGTGGCGCGGGGTCGGTCTCAAGCGCTTTGCGCTGTGCCGATTGATAATCGCCCTGCGGGCCGAGGGCGGTCGCGGCGCGGATGTAAATGGGAGTATGGCGCGCGTCAGTCATGGGTGATCACCAGCGAGGCGTAGTTGCCGCCGAAGCCGAAGAAGTTGAGCAGATAGTGGCCGGGGTCCGCGCGCATGGCGCGGGTGAGCGGTTGAATCCGGAGTGCGCTGTCGATGTGCCGGAAGCCGGCGGCGGCGGGGATAAAACCGGCGCGCAGGCAGCCGACGAAGATCGCGGTTTCGATCGCGCCGCAGGCGCCCAGGGTATGGCCGACGTAGCGCTTGAGTGCAGTGAACGCTGGCGGTTGGCCGGCGAACAGCGTGCGCATGGCGGCGGCCTCGGCCGCGTCGTTGTCCTCGCTGCCGGTGCCGTGGGCCTTGATGGCGTGAATGGCGTCTGCCTTTAGCGCCGCTGTGGCGAGGGCCTGCTCCATCACCGCGTGCATGGCGCTGCCGTCGGGACTGGCGCTGGTGACGTGGTGGATGTCGCACAGGTTGGCACCGCCGCGCAGAAAATCTCCCTGTGCGCCGGCGTCGGTCTCGGCCTCCAGCAGCAGGGCGCCCACGCCCTCGCCCAGTTGCAGGCCGGCACGCTGCGCGTCGAAGGGCCGGCAGCCGTCCGGGTCCAGCAGCATGAGGGATTGAAAGCCGGTGAGGGTGATGCTGCTGAGTCCCTCGATGCCGAGAACAAGGGCGCGGCTTACCTCGCCGCGTGCAATCAGGTCCGCCGCCGCCAGCAGGGCGTTGGCGCTGGAGGAGCAGGCCGTGGACAAAGTGAACACCGGACCGGCGATGCCCAATTGTTGCGCGACGCGCGCCGCGTACCAGCCGCTGGCGCGCAGCGGTGGTGTCGATACTTCGCCGGTGGCGGCAAAGTGGCGCCGGTATTCGGTTTCCGCGGCGAACAGAAATCCGCTGGTGCCGAGCACCAGGGCGCAGTCGCGCAACACATCAGGTTGCGCGTGCGCGAGACCGGAGTGGGCCAGGGCGTCGCGCGCCACGCTCAGCAACAGTTCCTCGGTGCCGGCCTCGTCCGTGGGAAAGCGCGCGTGGTCGAACTGGTTGACTTGGAAGCGGTCGGCGAAGTCGAGGGGGAACAGGGTCAGCGGGGTGATGCCGCTGCGCTCCTGCTGCAGGGCGGTGACCGTGCTGGTAAGACCCATGCCGTAGGAGGTGAGCAGGCCCAGACCACGTATGCGTATCCGGGTCATGACGCGCGTACCTTTAGGCCGGCCGGATAAAATCGGCGAGGGTGTTGATGGAGCGCATCACGCGGCGCGCTTGTTTGCTATCCTGAATGCGCACATTGTATTGCTGGGTGAGGGCGACATTCACCTGCAGTACATCCAGGGAGTCCAGCGCGAGGGTGGAGCCGAAGCCGACGAGGCTGTCGTCATCGCCGATGGACTCGGGTGTTAGGTCTTTGTTGCACGCTTTAACAATCAGACGCTTCAATTCCAGCTTGAACTCGGGATCGTGGGAGCCGCTTGCCATGGATATGCCGTTCAGTGTTGCATTGCGGGCACGCTGCGAGCGCGCCCGGCTGCGACGAACTTGCCGCGGAAGTGGTCAGGCATTGGACGCGATGCGCTATCTTCAAACAATTTAATTATGCCTCAAGCCGTGGCCGAAGCGCACTACCGCAATAGTCATGCAGGCCGCGGCGAAGCCCAGCAGTTGCAGGAATTCCGGCAGGATCTCGCGCACGCCGCCGGCGCGCACGAAGATGTCGAGGAAACCCTCCAGCCCCCAGGACAGCGGCGACACGTTGGAAATCTGCTGCAGCAGCGGCGGCATCACCAGCTTCGGCACCATCACGCCTCCCAGGGCGGCAAAGATCAGCACCGAGGTGGCGCCGAAGGTGGTGGCCTGCTCCGGTGTGCGCGCGAAGGTCGCCACCAGCAGCCCGTAACCGATGGCGGCGAGGCTTGCGGCCATGGACAGCAGTGCGATGCCGCCCGGGGCATGGCCGATGTGCAGGGCATCGCCGCCCAAGTGCGGGAGTAGATACATGCCCACCAGCAGGATCAGCAGCACCTGGATCTGATTGATGATGAAGTAGGGCAGGGTCTTGCCGGCGAGCAGCACCCAGGGTGGCACCGCCATGGATTGCAGCCGCATCAGGCTGCCCTGTTGGCGTTCCTTGATCAAGGTGACCGACAGGGGGATGACCAGAAAGAACATGGCGAGCAGCGTCCAGGCCGGGGCATTCTGCTGTACCGAGGTGGGCACGGGGTCCGGTCGCGACGCGCCGTTCTGCGCGCCGCCGTCGGCGGCATCCGTGATGTCGGTGAAGGTGGACGTGGTCTTGGCCGGTGCGCGCAGCGCCGCGCCCATGGCACGCACCCGTTGCGTCATCTGGGTGTAGCGTGCCAGCAGCATGCCGGACTCGATGCCTTGCAATACCCGGTTGAGCCCGCTGATCACCAGGCCGCGATGGTCGCGGCGCAGGGTGGGATCCGCCAGCAGGCGGATGTCCACGCTCGCCGCGGGCGGTTTGCTGGTCACCGCCAGTCCAAGTTGCTGGTCCAGGCGCCGGGCCGCATCGCGACTGGCGCCGGCCGGCACGATGATGGCGAACTTATAGCGGCCGGTGCGCAGGTCTTCCTGCACGTGTGCCGTGTCCGGCAACTTCTCCTCACCCTTGGCGGCGCGCAGGCGGGTGACGCTGAAGGCGCTGTCGTCGCCGAAGTGTTCGATGATCCGATCGCCGATCACGCCATGGTCGTGATCCACGATAAGCAAGGGGAAGCGGATGCCGGCGCGCTCGCTGAAGGCATCCTGCAGCGCCAGCGACATGATCAATACAAATGTCACCGGCATCACAAACAGGATCAGCAGCGCCTCGCGGTCGCGCAGGATGACACGCATCTCTTTGGCGACGGCGGCGACGAGTTGGCGCAGGGTGGCGTTCATGTTCAGTCGCGCAGGCGCGTCCCGGTGAGTGACAGGAACACCTCTTCCAGGTGGATCGCGCCCATGGATACAGAGGCGATGCCGATGTGTTGCTGTTGCAGCAGCGTCAGGACAGCGCGCAGGGTGGACTCCGGTTGCTGACTCTTGAGCAACAGGTTCATATCCTCGACGGCGACGGCCTGGGTGTGGGGCAGGGCGCGCATCTGTGCCTGCACGGTCGCGGGCATCGCCTGCTGCGTGCGGATTTCGATGGTGCCGTCCTGGTGTTGCTGCAGCAGCGTGTCCACGGAGCCCTGGGCGATGATCTTGCCGTGGTCGATGATCGCCAACTCGTCACACAGGCTTTCCACCTCTTCCATATAATGCGTGGTGTAGATGATGCTCATGCCCGCGTGGTTCAGGCGGCGCAGGGTTTCGTGGATGAAATGGCGCGATTGCGGATCGATGCCCACGGTGGGTTCGTCCAGCACCAGCAGGCGCGGTTCGTGCACCAGGCCGATAACCAGATTCAGGCGGCGCTTGAGGCCGCCGGAAAAGGTATCGACGCGGCGTTCACCCACGTCCGCGAGCCCGGCGATTTCAAGACAGGCCGCCACGCGTGTGCGCAAGGCGCCGCCGCGCAGCCCCTGCATGCGCCCGAAGAAGATGAGATTTTCCCGCGCCGACAGGCTGGGATAGAGGGCCAGGTCCTGGGGCACCAGGCCGAGGTCGCGCTTGACCGCCTGTGCCTGCTGGCGGATATCCCGCCCCAGCACGCGCAGCGTGCCAGCGCTGGGCGCCAGCAGGCCGCAGAGCATGGACAGGAAGGTGGTCTTGCCGGCGCCGTTGGGTCCGAGCAGGCCGAACAACCGGCCTTGGGGAATGGTGAGGTCGATGCCGTCGACCGCGGGGTGTGCCATGCCGGGATAGGTCTTGCACAGCCCGGTTACCTCGACGATGTTTGCGTCACTCACGGATGGCAGCCAAGGGGTCAGGAGTTGTGGTCATGCTGTTTCACGCCGGCAAGGTTAGCATCTTTGCCACCTTCGGTGTATGCGTCCGCTATTCGTCTTGCTGGCGTCGCCGGATTCCCCGATAATGTCCACCCGGGCTGGAAGCTGCATGCGGTACATCGCTCAGCCCTGTAAACAGACCCTGAACCCTGATGCCGCAAGACGACCCGCCCCCATGAACCCCGAGTCCAACGAGATGAATGCGGATGTCGCCATCATCGGCGGCGGTCCCGCCGGTTCCGCCACGGCCACGCGGCTCGCGCGCGCCGGCCTCAAGGTGGTGTTGTTCGAGCGCGAGCGCTTCCCGCGTTTTCGCATCGGCGAATCCCTGCCGCCACTCAATCTGCCCATCCTGTACGACCTCGGTCTCAAGGATGAGATGGAGCGGCGCTTTATCCGCAAGTACGCGGCGAACTTCGCCGACCGCTACGGCGCGCGCCAGTCGCGCTATGCCTTTGCCCAGGCGATCAACAAAGACTACCCCTATGCCTACCAGGTGGAGCGTGCCGAGTTCGATGCGATGCTCCTGCACAGCGCCATCCAACACGGTGCTCTGGTGTATCAACCCTGGTCGGTGCGCGAGGTGTTGTTCGACAGCGCACGCGCCGTCGGCCTGACCGCCAGGTCGGAGGATGGCCGGTCGCTGACGCTGCACTGCCCCATGGTGGTGGATGCCTCCGGCCGCAGCGCCTTTCTCGGCGGCCGCCTCGGCATCAAGCGTGACATCCCGCTCGACAGCCGCACGGCGTTTTACAGCCACTTCGAACATGTAGAACGCTACGCCGGCGAGCGTGCCGGCGACATACGGATCGTCGCTTTCGACCACGGCTGGTTCTGGATGATCCCGTTCAAGGGCATTACCACCAGCGTCGGCATGGTGGTGACAGACGACTATCTTAAAACCCGCCAGCAGGATGCGGCCGCCCAGGCAACCTGCGCCGCGGCCGCGGAGCACGATGGTTCGGACGCCGCGGTGGTCGGTAGCGTAGCCCCGTTGAACGACGCGTTTCTGCAGCGTAGCATCGCGGCGACGCCGTTTGTGCAGGAACGCATGCGCCATGCGACGCAGAAATTTCCGGCGCGCTCCATCGGCAA
Organism: Pseudomonadota bacterium; assembly: GCA_043738765.1. GTDB lineage: Bacteria > Pseudomonadota > Gammaproteobacteria > Acidiferrobacterales > UBA6901 > JANNJF01. The sequence continues at coordinate 8,868 of JAYUFH010000034.1, forward strand.
TTTTTCCTATGTCATGCAGCGCTACGCCGGCGATGGCTACGTGCTGGTGGGCGATGCCGGTGCGTTTCTCGATCCGGTGTTTTCCTCCGGCGTATTTCTGACCATGAAATCCGCCCAGGTGGTGTCAGAGACAATATTGCATTGCCACCGGCTGGAGGTATGGCGCGCGCCATTTCCGCGCCTACGAGCGGCGCATCCGCGGCGCGCAGCGCATCTTCTTCCGCTTCATCTTTGGCTGGTACGGCCCGGCGTTTCTGGACCTTTTCTTCTATTCGCGCAACACTCTGGGTCTCAAGACGGCTATCACCTCGGTGCTGGCGGTGGATCTGTTCGATGCGCGCCATTTGTGGAGCCTCAAGCTGCGTATCAACCTGCTTTTCCTGATCGCGCGCCTGCACCGTTATTATCTTAGGTTGCGCTGCGGCGGACGCTCCCTAGTGCAACACCGGCAGGTTTAGTATGGGTGGGGGTGGAGTGGGCGTAACCTTAAATATACGCGAGATTAGAACGGTATCGGTAAAATGAAAATTTCCATGCAGCACGCCTCCCTTGCGGGACATTTCCCCGGCAACCCGGTGGTGCCCGGCGTGGTGTTGCTGGATGCGGTGGCACACGCCCTGTCTGCACATCTGGGCAGGGCGGTGACAGTGACTGGCATGCCGAGTGTGAAGTTTTTGGCGCCGCTGATGCCGGAGCAGGAATTTTCCATCGCCTTCGCCCTCAAGGGCGGAGACCGCGCGGGTTTCGATGTGGCCACGGACGCGCACAAAATCCTGACGGGGAGTCTCGCGTATGAACAATGACAGGATGACCGCGACGTATTGCACGGGTGTGCGTCCATGAGCCAGGCCTGGCAGAGACACCGCGAGCGCGGCAGCGTGTTTTCCCTGAAGCTGATTACCTGGTTATCCCTGACCCTGGGTCGGCCGGTGGGTCGCCTGCTGCTCTATCCCATCTGTGTTTATTTCATGATTTTTTCCCGTGGCGGGCGGCGCGCGTCACGTCAGTATCTGCAGCGTGTGTTCGGTCGTCCGGCGAGCCTGCTGGAGGTCTTCCGTCATCACTACGCCTTCGCGTCCACCTTGCTGGACCGCGCGTTTCTCCTCGCCGGTCGCTATCACCTGTTTCACCTGGAGAAGCACGGCCTTGAGGTGATCGTCCCCTTGATCAAGGAAAAACGCGGCATCCTGCTGCTGGGCGCGCACGTGGGCAGCTTCGATCTGGTACGTTCCTTCGGTGAAGTGTCCTATGGCGCGGTGGTCAATATGATGATGTACGAGGACAACGCGCGCATGGTAAACGAGGTCATCGCGAGTATGGGTGGCAAGGAGCGCATGCGGGTGATCCCCATCGGCGGCATCGACGCCCTGTTACGCGCCAAGGAGTGTGCCGAGCGCGGCGAGATCATCGGCATGCTTGCCGATCGTATGGTGGCGAGTGATCGCATAGTATGCGTGCCCTTCCTTGGCCACGCGGCGGTGTTTCCCGCCGGGCCGATACTGTTGGCGAACGCGCTGAAGATCCCGGTGGTGCTGTTCTTCGGTTTGTACAAGGGCGGCAATTGTTACGAAGAACATTTTGAGTTGCTTGCCGACGAGATCCACCTCAGCCGCGCGTCGCGCCCGGCGGAGCTGCAGGCATGGGTGGCACAATATGCTGCACGCCTGGAGTATTATTGCCGGTTGGCGCCGTACAATTGGTTCAACTTTTTCGATTTCTGGGGGACACCGCCGGAGGAGTCCGTGCCGCCGTCGGTGCACACGCCGGCCTGATGTCGGCGTGCCTGCGGGCAAGGCCAGAGGGTGGATTATACCCAGAGGGCACGCGAGGCGCGATAGCGCCGAATCCACTTCGGCGGCACGGGGCTAGTAAGCTCTTGGTGGATACGCTGCGCTTTATCCACCCTACAAACTACATAACGAGGCGTTATCGATGTGGCGATGTTTAACTGTGATGCCCAGAACAGGATATTTAAAGTGACTCCCCTGGTCCTTACCACCTTCAGCGCAGTCAACAGCCTCGGTTACGGCGTCGAAGCGGTGTACGCCGCCCTCGTCGCGCGTCGCAGCGGCCTGACGCCCTGCACCTTCGAACAGGTGCAGTTGGAAACCTATGCCGGCGAGGTCGCCGGCCTGGATGGCCTGCCGGTGGTGACGGCGTTGGCGGAGTTCGACTGCCGCAACAACCGCCTGGCCCAGGCGGCGCTGCGCCAGGATGGTTTTGAACAACGGGTGGCCGCGGCACGCGCACGCTACGGCGCGCGGCGCATCGCCGTGATCGTCGGCACCAGCACGTCCGGCATCCTCGAGACGGAACACGCCTACCAGCGGCGCGATGCGGCGAGTGGGCGGCTGCCGGCGGGTTATCATTTCGCGACGACCCACAATCTGTATGCCAGCGCCGAATTCACCCGCCGTTATCTCAAGCTCGAGGGACCGGCGCTCATGGTGTCCACCGCCTGCTCCTCCAGCGCCAAGGTGTTTGCCTGCGCCTGGCGGTTGTTGTCTCTCGACTTGTGCGACGCGGTGGTGGTGGGCGGCGTGGACAGCCTGTGCCGCAATACACTGTATGGATTTTCCTCCCTCGACCTGGTGGGGCGCGAGCCGTGCCGCCCCTGCGACGCCAGACGCGGTGGCATCTCCATCGGCGAGGCCGCGGGTTACGCCCTGTTGGAATGGCCGCAGCGCGCCGCGGACCACAGCGGCGTGGCGCTGCTGGGTTACGGCGAGAGTTCCGATGCCTATCACATGTCCACGCCGCAACCGGAGGGCCGGGGGGCGGCCTTGTCCATGCAGCGCGCCCTGGACTGCGCCGGCCTCGAACCGGTGGACATCGATTACATCAACATGCATGGCACGGCGAGCCTGGTGAACGACTCGATGGAGGACAAAGCCATCTCCACGGTCTTCGGCACCCACACCCCAAGCAGCTCCACCAAAGGCTGGACCGGTCACGCCCTGGGGGCGGCGGGCATCACCGAGGCGGTGATCTCGGCCTTGTGCATCCAGCGGGGCTTCATGCCCGGCTGCCTCAATGCCCGCACCATCGATCCCGCCTTCACTAGCGAGATTCTGCTAAATAACCGGGCGGCGACGGTGCAGCGGGTGCTGAGTAACTCCTTCGGTTTCGGCGGTAGCAATTGCAGTTTGATCTTCGGTGCGGTGGCATGAACCCGGTATATATAGAAGGCATCGGCGTTTTTGCCCCCGGACTCGTGGGCTGGGAGCAGTGCGCGGCCGTGCTGACCGGACGCATTCCCTATGTACCTGCCCCGCTGCCGCGACTGTCGCCGGCCCTGCTGGCGCCGGATGTGCGCCGTCGCACCACCGACCACATCCGCCTGGCCGTGGAAGTGGCGGGGGAGGCGGTGCGCCACGCGCAGTGCGATGCCACCCGCCTCGCGTCGGTGTTCGCCTCGTCGGAAAGCGACGGCGCCATCACCCATAACATTTGCGAGGAGGTGGCGCTTCCCGCCCCTGAGGTGTCGCCGACGCGCTTTCACAATTCGGTGAACAACGCCCCGGCTGGCTATTGGTGCATGGCGGTGGGTTCGCAGCAGCCGTCCACCAGTGTCGCCGCCTTCGATGGCACCTTCGCCGCCGGCCTGCTGGAGGCGGGTGCCCAGGTGTTGACGGAAGGCCTGTCCCTTATTCTGGTGGCGCACGACACGCCGTTGCCGGAGCCGCTCAACCGTGTGCGGCCCATGGCGACGAGTTTTGGTGTTGCCCTGGTGCTGACGGCGCAGCCCTCGACGCGCAGTCTCGCGCGCCTGGCCTTGACCTTGCCTGCGGAGGACACACGGGAGAGCGTGTTGGCCATTTCTGACCTCGAAATACTACGCCTCGCCAATCCTGTAGCACGTTCGCTGCCATTGCTGGTGGCCCTGGCCCGACAGGTTCGAGCGCACCTTACCCTGCCCTATGTGGGCGGGCAGACCCTGGGTGTAACCCTGGAGCCCATGCCATGAACAAAGCCGAGATCTGCGCGCGCATCCCCCATAGCGGCAGCATGTGTCTGCTCGAAGGCGTGGAGCGCTGGGATGACACACATATTCACTGCATAGCCGTGAGCCACCGGGACGCGCACAATCCGCTGCGTAGCCACGATCAGTTGCACGCCGTGTGCGGCGTGGAATACGCGGCCCAGGCCATGGCGCTGCACGGCGCCCTCCTCGCCGCGGAGGACGCCGGGCCGTCCATGGGGTTTCTGGCGAGCGTGCGCGATTTACGTCTGGCGACGTCGCGCCTCGACGATGTGACGGACGACCTGCGCGTCCACGCCACGCGCCTGAGCGGTGGTGCGGACAGTTTCATCTATGAATTCTCGATCCAGGCGCGCGAGCGTTTGCTGTTGTCGGGACGGGTGGCGGTGAAGTTGTTGGGGGGCGTGACATGAAGCGCGCCCTGGTGACCGGCGCCAGCGGCGGCATCGGCGCGGCGATTGCGCGGCAACTGGCGCGCGACGGGCTGCACGTGATCGTGCATGCCCACAGCAATCCGCAGCGCGCCGAGGCGGTGGCGGTGGCCATCCGCGCCGCAGGCGGCTCCGCTGAGACAGCGACTTTCGATGTCGCCGACAACGCTGCCAGTTCCGGTGCACTTGAGAGATTGCTGGAAGGCGGTCCGATACAGGTGCTGGTGAACAACGCCGGCATCCATGACGACGCCATCCTCGCCGGCATGCGCGCGCAACAATGGTCGCGGGTGGTGGATGTCTCCCTCAATGGATTTTTCAACGTGACCCAACCCTTGTTGTTGCCTATGCTGCGTACGCGCTGGGGGCGCATCATCAGCCTGTCGTCCATCGCCGGTGTCATGGGCAACCGCGGGCAGGCCAACTACGCCGCGGCCAAGGCCGGATTGCACGGCGCGTCGAAATCCTTGGCGCTCGAGGTGGCCTCCCGCGGCGTCACGGTGAACGTGGTGGCGCCTGGCATTATCCAGACCGCCATGACACAGGCGGTGTTTAACGCGGAACAGATCGGCGCCATGGTGCCGATGAAGCGCGCCGGCAGCGCCGAGGAGGTGGCGCATCTGGTGGGCTTCCTGGCGTCGGACCTGGCGGGGTATATTTCCGCGCAGGTGATTTCCATCAACGGCGGCATGGCCTGAACGCCGGCAACGGGTCATCGGCAACGTGAGTGTGAACATGCATGCCATCGTCATCCCGGCGTACAACGAAGCCGTCACGCTGCGCGATCTGGCGGTGCGGGTGCTGAAGATATCCGATTGCGTCATCGTGGTGGACGACGGGTCGACGGATGACACGGCCAAGGTGGTGCAGGATCTCCCCGTGGTGTTGCTGCGCAATGGCGAGAACCAGGGCAAGGCCGCCAGTCTGTGGCGCGGCATGCAGCGCGCTTTGCAGTTGGGGGCCGAGGCCGTCGTCACCCTGGACGGAGACGGTCAGCATGCGCCGGAGGATATTCCACGGCTGATCGAGGCGGGTCGCGGGCATCCGCGCCACATCATCATCGGCGCGCGCCTCAAGGATGCCTCGGTCATTCCCCGCATCCGCTACATTGCCAACCGTATTGCGAATTTCTGGATATCTTGGGCGTGTGGTCAGCGGGTGGTGGACAGTCAATCCGGATTCCGTCTCTACCCCGCGACCCTGCTGGGTGTCTTGTCCCTGCGCCACGACAAGCGCCGCGGTTTTGTCTTCGAGAGCGAAGTGCTGATCGAGGCGGCGCGTTTGGGTTATGCCAGCCTGCCCATTGAAATTCCCGCGGTCTATCGGCCTGATGCCCGGGCGAGTCACTACCGTCAGTGCGATAGTTGGCGCATCACCCGCATGGTGGCTTGGCGCTTGTTGTCGCGCGGATTTTATCTGCCGGGTTTGTATCGGGCTTTCTTCAAGCGCGCCTGATGCGGCGAGTGGTTTCCACACTACTGCGTTAGTGACAACGGTTGTGGTTAAATCGGCATTTTTAATACCATACCAGCAGGCCGTGTCGCCGACGCCGGGTGCGATCGGCCAGCGGTCCGTCGGGATTTCTATTATTCATCAATCTGATCAGGAGAACTGTCATGCTGCAAAAGATTTTCCGCCTTATGTTTTTGGCCCCGCTCGCGGCCATGCTCATGGCCAGTCCATCGGCTGAGGCCGGCCGCCTCCAGCCGATCTACACACCTGACCCGATCCCAGTGCCCGCGGGCAAGGGCATTAACGAGGTCAAAGAGGCTATACACAAGGCTTTATTCAGTCTGGATTTCAAAACCAAGGACACCGGCCCGGGTGAGCTAGAGACCACCCACGTTAAACATAGTAAGGATATGGAACACACAGCCGTGTTGACCATCAAGTACGACAGCAAGACCGTGCGCATCAGCTACAAGGACAGCAAGGATTTGAATTACGACCAGAAGTCGGGCGAGATCCACGGCACGTATAACCGCTGGGTGCACAATGTCGAGAAGCGCATACGCGGCAATCTGGGCAGTTACTAGGTCCGTGTTAACGGCGATGCCCACCCTACAATGGCCAGGCACTGCACTATCGGAGCAGGATGCGGGCATGGCCCGTCACCGGTAAGTTTGGTTGTGGTTTATACCCAGAACGCCGTGCGCGTCATGACTTTAGAGGTCAATCCCATGAGGTGTTTGAGCGGCGCGGGCAGCGTGGCCGCCCCGGCCTCCATGGCGGTGGTGGCATGCTGTGCCTCATCGATGCGCATCTGCTGCAGTATGGCGCGACTCTTGTCGTCGTTGGGCGCCAGCCGGTCGAGGTGTTCGTCCAGGTGCTTAACCACCTGATGCTCGGTTTCAGCGACGAAGCCGAGGCTCCATTTATCCCCCGCCACGCCGGCGAGGGCGCCGATGGCGAAGGACTGGCTGTACCATACCGTATTCAACCAACTGGTATGGCCGCCCAACTCCGCGATGCGTTCGGCGGTCCAGGCGAGATGGTCGTTCTCCTCCCGCGCCGCTTGCTGCATTTTTTCCCGCACCCGCGGCAGTCGTGCCGTCAGCGCTTGCCCCTGATACAAGGCCTGGGCCGCGACCTCGCCCGCATGGTTGACGCGCATGAGTCGTGCTGCAAGTTCAGTTTGCCCGGGGTTGAGAGTGTTCGCCTCGCAGGCGGAGGCTGGATTGGCGCGTTCCATGGCGGGCGGCGGCCCAAAGACGGTATGCAGGGCCTGGTCGAGGCCGGCGATGAGGCGATCTATAGCGTTGAATTGGCGTGCTGACATGACAGGAACATACCCCACGGCGCGCACCGTCCGCAAGGGGCCGGCAGTGTGAGCGTGTCGGCGATTAATCGGGCAGTTGGCGCGCGATGAGCGTAACGGGATGCACGACCTCTACCTGCATGCCCCGGGCGCGCATGCCGGCACTCATGTGCAGGGCGCATCCTACATTGCTGGTGGCCAAAAGATCCGGTGCTAGGTGTTGCAAGTGCGCGAGTTTATCGTCGCGCAGCTGATTGGCCATGGCCGGTTGCGTGAGCATGTAGACCCCGGCACCGCCGCAGCAAAACTGATTTTCCGCCAGGGCCACAACCTGCGCCTGGGGAATGCGGCGCAGCAAGGTGTAGGGATGCTCCTGTCCGCGCAGCACGTTACGCAGGCTGCAGGGTTCATGTACCGCGATGGTTTTGGCCAGGGGTCTGAGGTGCAGGCCTTGCGGCCAATCGGTCTCGACCAGGAAGCGATTGATGTCGATCACCCGGCGGGAAAACTCCGTTGCCTTGGGTTCCGCCGCCAGGTGTTGCGGGTATTGCGCCAGCAGTGCCGTGCATCCACTGGCCACGCCGATGATGGTCGGGAGGGCGGGATCGTTGAAGGCCTGCAGATTGCGGCGCATCAGGGCGTGGGCCTGGTGAATGTCACCGGTGTGCAGAGGCAGGGCGCCACAACAGGTTTGGTTTTTCGGCACGACCACTTCATAGCCCAGACGTCGCAGGACACGGACACTCGCGCGCAGGGTGCTGCTGTCCACCACTGACGCTACACAGCCGGTGAACAGCGTCACCTTGCCGCGCGTCGGCGTGGTCTGCGGTGTGGTTTGCGTGTACGTGCCGTGGTCGGATGAGGAGGGTGGCAGCAGATCATCCCAACGCGCCAGGCGCAGGTGTGTCAACAGCCGGCTTTTGCGCAATAACCCTTGCAGCCCACTCGATTGGTAGACACGCAACAGCATCCTCAATGCCCGCTGACCGAGGTCATGGCTGAGTGTGTCAACAACACGACGACGTGCCCAGCGACGCGCCGCTGACTCCGGGTGGTGAGTGGCAATGGCGGCGCGCGTGGCGTAGAGCATTTCAGCATAGCCCACGTAGGACGGACAGACGCGCTCGCATGCGCCGCATGCGGCGCACTGTGCGAGATGGTTTTCCAGCCGTTGATCCAGCGGCAGATCCCCTTGGGCGAGGGCGCGCATCAGCGCGATGCGCCCGCGCGGGGATTCGTTTTCATCTCCGGTCTTGCGGTAGGTCGGACAGTGCGGCAGACACAGACCGCACATCACGCAGCGGTCCGCTTGGGCGAGGGGAAATGCTGCGATTTTTCTCTCTGTGGACAAGGGCGGATGGCGTAATGAAAATTGTGAGACGCATGGTGAAGGTGTGTACACTATACGCCGGCTCGCGCGCCGCTACTCAATAATCGATGTCCAGGCATCAATACTCATGACAGAACCCTATTACCGCTACCATGTGTTTTTCTGCATCAACCAACGGGACAATGGAGAGCCTTGCTGCGCTGACAAGGGCTCGGTCGGCCTGCGCGATTACGCCAAGCAGCGTATCAAGCAATTGGGCCTGTCAGTGAAGGGCGGTGTGCGCATCAACAATGCCGGTTGTATGGACCGCTGCGGCGAAGGCCCGGTGATGGTGATTTACCCTGAAGGGACTTGGTATACCTATGTGGATCAGGAGGACGTTGACGAGATCATCGATATCCACCTGGTTCATGGGCGCATTGTGGAACGACTCAAAATCTGATCCGACTGAGTCAGTGGCGGAGATCAGGCCTCGTTACCCGAGTGGTGCATGTTTCGTTTTTCTTAAGGTCGAATGCCCGAGGGTGAGGTCGTCTCTGATACCTGACCCAGGACAGCATACTTAAACTGGCGCAACTTTATTTGAGCCTGTCGGACTGATACCGGCTGCCTTCCTCAGACCCCAGCGGGTCGTGTTCCTCCGATAATGATCTGCCATGTACGCGATGCTGACGCATAGGGTCATTCCTCCGCCTATTTTCTGGCGCCTTCCTGCTTACTATTACGCCTTGGTCCTCTGATAGCGGTCGGCCCGATTGGTGGCGGATTGTTACCCGAACAGAAATACTGCATCTACCGCATCTTGCGCCGCCTGGGCATGACCAGTGGTTTATTATTAAATTACAGTTACTTGCCAGGTTTTCTGCTGGTCAGGCCGGGGCATGGACACTTGGACGGATAATTTAAGTTGACAGTATTATGAATATTAGAGGATAATTATATTCAGATGCAGCGAGATGAAGCACTACAGAGTCTGCATTCTGGTGCGATCCTTGCATGAGTTTTAGGGCACAGTAACGAATTTTCCCGTCGGCCACAGGAGGCCGACGGGGAGTAGGGCTCCTCCATCCTCCTAGTGGTGGTTCGGGCGTGGCTTTTGCCACGCCCTTTTTTTTGCCAGTTTCCCCCGTAGCCTGCAGCACCCTGTTCGGCAGTCCATCAATTATGCAATACACGCCTTGGCCACCAGTCAATTCCAATTCAGGTATGAGCCTGAACAAAGAATTTCTGAACGTAGAACCAAGGGGGTAGAAACCTCCATCAGGCGGCATATCTGGATCGACGGTAATGGATTGGAAGAGCTTCTTTCGTGCCTCGTTGAGCTTCTCGGCGGCCTCGTTGTCGCTGTGGGCAGTGGCGATATTATCCAGTTGTTCGAAGGTAACGCCAGGCTTGAGGAAGGCCTCGGCGTTAGGCAGTGATTTCAGTTTCCCGTACGGCGTCATCATGTCTTTCAGGCGATATTTCTTCCGCGTCTTGCCTTTCTCGTCGGTGAGGGATTCGGCAAAGAAGCAGGGGCGGTGGAAGTTGACGTAGGGGTTCAGAAAGTCCCGGCAGAAGGCATTGACGTCCACGGCAAAGCGCTGCGGAATATGGCTGTAACCCAGGTGTTTGCGCACGATCGCCCCGTTTTTGGTTTCGGCAAGCCCGTTGTCATTGCTGTGGCGGGGCCGGGATTTGGTGAACTCCACCCGCAGCTTCTCCAGGAGCTTGGCCACCGTGTAGTTGATGTACTCCGAACCGTTGTCCGCGTGAAAGCCCAGGATCTGAAACGGAAAGCTTTCGAGCAGGGTTTCGATTACCGGCAGCAGATAGGCCTCGCTGATGCGCTCACAGGTGGCGACGATCTCGAACTGGGTCACGCAGTCCACCGCGTTGATGTGGTAGAGGCCTTTCACGCCGTCCTGATCGCCCTGGTGCACGGAATCGATGCGGATGAAGCCGGGACGATTATCTGGGGCGGGCGCGCGACGTTCAGCGATCGGTACGCGGTGGCCCTTGGTTTTGGTCCAGTGCCGCCGCCGGGTCGCATAGCCCTGTGCCCGGCGCAGGTTGTAGAGATGCGCCACCGAGATCGTGGCCAAGCGTTCATACCGGGTATCGCGAAAGACCTCGACGGCGCGCTGCATCAGGCAGCAGGTGGCCGGCCCCGAGAGGGTGCCGTGGAGGGCATCGGTCTCGGCCAGCAGCGCCACGTCGATCGCCGTGAACTTGCGGGCAAAGCCCTGTTCGGGCGCCGTATAGCGTTTGGCGAGGGCCTCGCCCGCCTGCGCCCGGCGCACCAGGCGTTTCAACTGCGCGCGTGAGTAGCCGGTGGTGCATTCGAGATAGCGCATCACCACCCCCTTTTCGGGCCGGGGCAGGTGTCCATAGCGCAGACGCTGCACCACCGCGGCAATGAAGGCGTAGCGTTGGGAATCCTCACCCTGGGGTTCAAATTGCACCGCCTGCGTGCCGTTTAGAAAGGCGCATATTTGCGCCACCGTTTTCAGTTCTTGTTCGTTCATGTCGATCACCATGGGGGGTAATGATCGACCCAAACCTCAGCCTTCAGGCTCATACCTTGTTGGAAATACGTACCCCTGTTCGGGATCAAACCATATTGGAAGAGACTCCCGCTTGCCAGGCTCGGACGGGTCTTGTATTATGCCCGGCTCTTTTCAGGCAGTATTTTTGAGATTAATGATATGACAACTTATTCGGCCAAGTCGGAAACCGTCAAACGCGATTGGTTCGTTGTGGACGCGTCAAACAAGGTCCTGGGCCGGTTGGCCACTGAGATTGCACGGCGCCTGCGTGGCAAACACAAAGCGGAATTCACCCCGCACGTGGATACCGGCGACTACATCGTGGTGATCAACGCCGAGAAAGTCGCAGTGACCG
>JAYUFH010000035.1:0-2884 GCA_043738765.1 Pseudomonadota bacterium
TATACTTCTCAACCAACAACTTAGCCTGCGTTCCTTTGCCGGAACCGGGCGCTCCCAATAATACTATCCGCATGGTTTCTTCTCACTTTAGGTTCTAACTCGAACCCTTTGTTGGCTATATTCTTATCCTCCCCCTTAGGGGTCCACTGCCAGGGTAAACTACTTTTTTCCCCCGCTTACGTCAATGGTTTTCCAGCCATAAATAATGCCTATCCACCGATTTAATCTTTGCTGTGAACCCCTGGAAATTTTCGGTTACTCTTACGCCCTAGCAAATAGCCGGCCACGGATTTTTTCCGCGACCTCCCCGTCCCCCACGGACGCATCGACAGGGTCATTTTCGCGCGGACAGGTATGAGTCAGATCCCGGATTTCACCGAAACCGAACTTTGGACCCTGCGCACCGCGCTCACCGAGCGCTACGGCACACCGGTGGACGTGCAACTGGCCGACGGCGAGGTGCGCCTCAACCCGGAATCCTCCAGCCTGACCACCTGCCCGGTGGCCTACTGGGCCATGGGTGGCGCCAATTTCGTCATCTTCAAGCTCAGTGAAACGGAGTACCGCAGCCAGTTCTATTACCGCGCCCGTGACCAGTACAGCACCGGCCGCGATTACTACGACAACCTCGGCGAGTGCGTCACCATCCTGCTGCAGGTCCAGGCCGACCACGAACGCAAGAAAAACCTGAGCGCCGACAAGGGTTAACGCCCAATACCACTTTAACTACCTATAAAATTACGCGGGAGCAACCAGCATGGCGACCAAAGCCAAACCAAGAAATGCCTTCTATGCCCAGTCCGGCGGTGTCACGGCCGTCATCAACGCCTCGGCCTGCGGCCTGATCGAGACTGCGCGCAAGCATAAGAATAAAATCGGCAAGGTCTACGCCGGCCGCAACGGCATCATCGGCGCCCTGACCGAGGACCTGATCGACACCAGCAAGGAGTCCGCCACCGCCATCAAGGCCCTGCGCCACACCCCCTCCGGCGCCTTCGGCTCCTGCCGCTTCAAGCTCAAGAGCCTGGAACAGAACAAGGCCGAATACGAACGCCTCATCGAGGTGTTCAAGGCCCACGACATCGGTTATTTCTTCTACAACGGCGGCGGCGACTCCGCCGACACCTGCCACAAGATTTCCCAGCTGTCGGAACAGATGGGCTACCCGATCCAGGCGATCCACGTGCCCAAGACCGTGGACAATGACCTGCCCATCACCGACAACTGCCCGGGTTTCGGCTCCGTGGCCAAGTACATCGCCATCAGCACGCTCGAAGCGAGTTTCGACGTGGCGTCCATGGCCAAGACCTCCACCAAGGTGTTCATCCTGGAGGTCATGGGCCGCCACGCCGGCTGGATCGCCGCCGCCGGCGCACTTGCCTCCACCAAAGATAGCGAAATCCCCATCGTCATCCTGTTTCCGGAAGTGAGCTTCGACAAGGACAAATTCCTCGCCAAGGTCAGCGCCAACGTGAAGAAATTCGGCTACTGCACCGTGGTGGTGTCGGAGGGCGTGAAGAGCGCCGATGGCAAGTTCCTCGCCGACCAGGGCCTGCGCGATGCCTTCGGCCATGCCCAGCTCGGCGGTGTGGCACCGGTGGTGGCGGGCATCATTAAAGATGGCCTCGGCCTCAAGTATCACTGGGGTGTGGCGGACTATCTGCAGCGCGCCGCGCGCCATATCGCGTCGAAGAACGACGTGGACCAGGCCTATGCCGTGGGCAAGGCCGCCGTGGACTTCGCGCTCAAGGGTTACAACTCGGTGATGCCCACCATCGTGCGCAAAAGCAGCAAGCCCTATAAGTGGGTCGTCGGCATGGCGCCCCTGGACAAAGTCGCGAACGTGGAAAAGATGATGCCAACGGATTTCATTACCCCGGACGGCTTCGGCATTACCACCAAGTGCCGCAATTACCTGGAGCCGCTCATCAAGGGCGAAGACTATCCGCCGTACAAGGACGGCCTGCCGCAGTACGTGCGCCTGAAGAACGTGGCGGTGAAGAAAAAGCTCAAGGGTAGTTTTAAGATTTAAGGGCAGTAGCAAGGGGGCTCCTTGCCACTTGCTGCTTAAAGGGAACCTCTAAAAATCGGGTTTTTATGTAGGTTGGGTTAAGCCGCGTTAGCGGCGAACCCAACAAAATCATACTGACTGGTGGATTCGCTGCGCTTAATCCACCCTACATTACTTGGCGGTTCAAGATTTTAGGCGGCATGACGAGGCACCGCATGACACTGGACAAGGCACGTGAACTGCTCACGGTACAGGTGGACTTTGGCGGCTTCTACAACGGCAACTCCGCCAAGCTGATCCTGTCCGAGGTCATGCGCGAACATGGTCAGGCGGCGGTGGATAAACTGATCCGCGAGGTCGGTCTCGACCTGGCCTTCGGCTTTGAGCCGGGCACGCTGTTCAACGGCGGTCTGGCGGTAAAAGACAAATACTCGAAAGGCGATCAATAACACTTGACCCTGATCAAGGCAAACAAGGTGGATAAACCGCGTTAATTACGCATTTTTTTCACGGCGCAATTAGCGCTATAAACGTTAACACGGCAACACTACAGTTGGGGAGGAAACAAATGTCTGACAGTCTGATATTCGCGCTGGCTTGTTCGGCGGCGGCGATTGTTTACAGTGTAATTTCCATTATGTGGATCCTGCGCAAGCCCGCCGGCAACAAACGCATGCAGGAAATCGCGGCGGCCATCCAGGAAGGTGCTACGGCTTACCTCAACCGTCAGTACGCCACCATCGGCGCCGTGGGTGTCGTGCTGTTCGTGCTCATCGGCATCTTCCTCAAGTCCTGGATCACCGCGGGCGGCTTCGCTATCGGCGCCCTGCTGTCCGCCGCCGCCGGCTACATCGGCATGAACATCTCGGTGCG
>JAYUFH010000036.1:0-2883 GCA_043738765.1 Pseudomonadota bacterium
GCTGTTACGGATCGTTCCGGCACCGACAACGCAAAGCCGCTCGCCGTTAATACCCGCACTGATTGAATGGAGCGCAAGAGCGGTGTCGCTGGCCTGTGCCGTCCAGGTTGTGCCACCGTCGTTGGTCGCGAGAATCGCGCCCGACTCGCCCGCAGCCCAGCCGTGGTTGGCGTCGCTGAAGTGCACGCTGTTAAGCCGGATTTGCGTGCCGCTGGTCTGCTCCGTCCAGGTTTTGCCGCCATTGATGGTAGCAAGGATGGTGCCGTTCCCAACGACCCAGCCTTGACTCGCATCTGTGAAGCGGACGCTGTTAAGCAACGCCAGTGTGCCGCTGGTCTGCGCCGTCCAAGTCTTACCGCCGTTCTCGGTAGCGAGGATGATTCCCTCATCGCCCACCGTCCAACCGCGACTGCCGTCGCTGAAATGTACGCTGGTAAGCTTCCTCTGCGTGCCGCTGGCCTGTGCCGTCCAGGTCTCACCACCGTTGGCCGTGACGAGGATGACTCCTGCTCCGGCGCCTACCGCCCAACCGTTGTTGAGGTCGCTGAAGTGTACGCCGCTAAGACCCACCTGCGTGCCGCTGGTTTGCGTCTTCCAATTCGCACCGCCGTCGGCAGTAGCGAGAATAGTGCCCCCCTCGCCCACTGACCAGCCGTGACGGGCATCGCTGAAGTACACGCTGTTAAGGTTTGCCTGCGTGCCACTGGCTTGCGCCGTCCAGTTCGCGCCACCGTCGGCGCTAGCATAGACAGTGCCCCGATTCCCCACTGCCCAGCCATGGTTGGCGTCGCGGAAATGCACGCTATTGAGCCACGTCCACGAACCGCTGGTCTGCGCGGTCCACGTCTTACCGCCATTATCCGTCGCGAAGATCGTGTTCCGATCCCCCACCGCCCACCCATGGTTGACATCGCCGAAGCTCACGCTGCTGAGCCCCAGGTGGGTACCCGTGACCCACTTAGTCCAGGTCTTACCGCCATCCGAAGTTACGACGAAACCGCCGGATACAAGAAAATCACCCCCCACCGCCCAACCGTGGTTGGGATCGCTGAAGTGCACGCTATTAAGCCTCGCCCGAGTGCCGCTAGTCTGCTCCGTCCAGGTATTGCCGCCATCAACGGTGGCGACGATGGTGCCCTCCTTTCCCACCGCCCAGCCATGGCTGGAATCGCTAAAGTGCACGCCGCCAAGATCCGATAGCACGCCACTGACTTGCTTCATCCAGGACTTACCGCCATCGACCGTCGCGAGGATAATCCCGGGATCGAGTAATAAGTCACCCCCCACCACCCAGCCGTGACGGGCGTCGCTGAAGTGCACGCTGTAAAGCCCCGCCTGGGTGCGGCTGGTTTGCGCGGTCCAGTGCTTGCCACCATCGGCCGTGGCGACAATTGCGCCCTGATTGCCGACAGCCCAGCCGTGGCTGTCATCGCTGAAATGCACGCTGCGAAGCGCTACCGTTGTGCCGCTAATCTGCGCTACCCAGGTCTTGCCGCCATCGTCGGTCGCAAGGATAGTGCCGTGATGCCCCACTACCCAGCCGTGGATCGCGTCGCTGAAATTGATGGCTTTCAAATCGATTGTTGTCACTACTGCCGGGGTGGCGGATGACGGCGGCGCAGACGTCGGTTCCGAAACGGCATTCGTGCCGGTTGCCGGCCCGTCGGCGCTCTTATTCAAAATTTTCGCTTGATCCGCTGACGCGGTTGGAGTGTTATCTCGTATGGATTCTGCGGTGCCAGAAGGCCTCGGCAAGTAGTCCTGGTTTTGGAGTGGCGATTGATTCTGCGCAGGTACGTTTGCTGCATCTTTTCGTGCGGCACTGCGCGGCGTTGGCGCTTGCCGCTGATATGGCGCATTTGCGACTTCCTTCGTCGTGGGGGGCTCGCCCGCATGGGCACTCGGTATCAGTTCAAACAGCAATGATTTTTTCTGGGCATCGGGTCGGCGCTTCTCCGCTGGCCGCTCCGGCATAGGTTCAGCCTCAGATTTCGGTGCTGCGTTTGGCACGGGGGTTTTCGTCGCAGGCGCATCCCCTGCCGTTTCACGTGTGCCGAGCTGGATATTGCGTTGCTGCTCCCAAGTTTTTCCGCCATCGGCGGAATGAACGATTAAGCCGCCATCGCCCACGGCCCAAACATTTTTGCCGTCCGGCAACGCGAAGACGTGGTTAAGCCTACCGGACACGGCCGCTAAGCGCGTGAAGGCGTTGCGCTCGATGGGGTGCCGCCACCAGTCGAAGCTAGTCCACGGGGTGACCACTTGAAACGGATCGGCGCGGGGCGGCTGCAATAAGCCCGCCGCACCGAGGAGGAGGCCAGCGCCGGCCGCAACAAACCACCACACCTCTCGTTTCAGGCGCGTTGCGGATGGCGCTTCACCAGACTTGATCGACATCACTTTCCTCCTTGTTTCTGATCAGACTTTATGGTCCGAGCACAGAGCCAGGACCCGCGACCTGATTTACTTGGCAGAACGCGCTGTCAGTATTCCCATTTCGGTAGAAATATGCCTCGATCCACCCAATCTGTCTATATGCCAAAAGACATAGATTAAAAAAGTACGGTCCCGAGGATTTATTGGGGATCGACTGCTACTGTCGGGACGACCCGCTGCGGCCGGCCCGCTATACGATTGAGTCCGACGATATTGCCGCAATTCATCCGACAATGCGATCCTCGAAAGGCAGTTCTGGTTTTGTCAGTGCGATCGAGCGATTAATTAATCACGACGGCATCGAGCCAGCGCGCTCACCCTGCTTGCCTCGTGGCACCGCATGCCTGGGGAGCCGCACTGGTGTTGCCTCGTGGCTTGATCGTTTTTTACTATTGAACGCAGCTCACCCGAATTATTGAGCTTCGGACGGGGCGAGGGGATGCTCTC